>CAJYRU010000044.1 GCA_913777295.1 uncultured Sphingomonas sp.
GGCTCGAACAACTGGCCGGAGCGACCGGGCTGCGCACGCTGGTCCGGGGACAGGGCGTCGACGATGCGAAGATCACCGCCTGCCTGAACGACGACGCCGCGCAGAAGCGCGTGATCGCCATCGCCGAAGCAGCGCAGGCCGCCGGGGTCGCCAGCACCCCCAGCTTCGAGGTCAACGGCAAGAAGGTCGAGGCCCATGACTGGGCGACGCTCAAGCCGCTCCTGACCGCCTCCTGATCCCTACAAAGAGAGTTGATCCCATGCGTTTCGCACTCCCCCTGATCGCGCTTGCGGCCCTGTCTGCCTGTGGCGGTGGTGATTCCGGCACCGGCGCCAACGGCACCGCCGCTGCGCCTGTCGCCAATGTCGCGGCACCCGCAGGCAAGAAATGGACCGACATGGTCGCGGTCACGCCCGAGGGCGGCTATCGCATCGGCAACCCCGATGCCGCGGTGAAGCTGGTCGAATATGGTTCGCGCACCTGCCCGACCTGCGGCGCGTTCGGGCGCGAGGCCAACGAACCGCTCATCAACAACTATGTCTCGACCGGCAAGGTGAGCTTCGAATTCCGCGACTTCGCGGTGCATGGCGCGCCCGACCTTGCCGCGGCCGTGCTGGGCCGCTGCAACGGTACGGCGACGTTCTTCCCGCTCCTGGAAGCGATGTATCAGGATCAGGCCGCGACGCTCGACCGGATGCAGGCGATCCCGCAGGCCGAACAGGCCCGCCTCCAGTCGATCCCGCCGCTGCAGGCCGTCACCGGCTGGGCCGATGCCGGCGGTTTCGTCGATTTCGTCAAGCAGCGCGGCGTGCCCGAAGCCAAGGCGCGCCAGTGCCTTGCCGACCAGAAGCTGTTGCAGCAGGTCGTCAAGATCACCGAGGATGGCGGCGCGGTCGTCACCGGCACCCCGACCTTCCTCATCAACGGCGAAAAGGTCGAGAACGCCGTGACCTGGGCGCAGATCGAAGCGGCGCTGAAGGGCGCTGGCGCCTGACCCCGTGGCCGCGGGGGATGACGCGGCCACACCGCCCACACCGGGGCTGACGCTCCGGCGGCTGCGGCTGAGCGGGTTCAAGAGCTTCGTCGACCCCGCCGACCTGGTGATCGAGGCCGGGCTGACCGGGGTGGTCGGCCCCAATGGCTGCGGCAAGTCGAACCTGCTCGAAGCGCTGCGCTGGACCATGGGCGAGAACAGCGCGAAGTCGCTGCGCGGCGCGGGCATGGACGACGTGATCTTTGCCGGCACCGAAACCCGCCCGCAACGCGACTTTGCCGAGGTCGCGATCCTCGCCGAGGATGCGGCGGGCGACGAGGTGGAGATCGTCCGCCGGATCGAACGCGGTGCAGGGTCCGCCTATCGCATCAACGGGCGCGACGTGCGGGCGAAGGACGTGTCGCTGCTGTTCGCCGATGCCGCGACCGGCGCGCATTCGCCGGCGCTGGTCAGCCAGAACCGGATCGGCGCGGTCATCGCCGCGCGGCCGGCCGAACGCCGCGCGATGCTTGAGGATGCCGCCGGTATCTCCGGCCTGCACGTCCGCCGTCGCGATGCCGAATCGAAACTGCGCGCGACCGAAGCCAATCTCGACCGGCTGGGCGAGATGGCGCAGGAACAGGATGCCCGCGCCGCCGTGCTGCGGCGACAGGCCAAGGTCGCCGCGCGCTATCGCGAACTGACCGATGCGATCCGCATTGCGGAGGGGCGCGCCATCTATGCCCGCTGGCGCGACGCCGCCACCGCCGCCGATGCGGCCAAGGCCGAGGTGATCGCCGCCGAGACACTGGTCACCGACCATGGAACCGCCCAAGCGGCAACCATCGCCGAACAGGCCGACGCGACGCAGGCGCTCGCCGTCGCCCGCGCGGCGGCACAGGAATTGCGCCAGCGCGCCACCGACACCACCCATGCCCGCGAACGGTTGCAGGCACAGGCCCATGCCGCGACCCGGCGACTGGCCGATCTGACGACGCAGGCCGCCCGCCTGACGGAGGATCGCGCAAGGGAGGTGGCGCTGGCCGGCGATGCCACGAATGCGATCGCGCGGCTGAGTGACGAAGTCGCCACGCTGACCAGGGCGATCGCCGACGCCACGGCGCAGCTGCCCCGGCTCGATGCGGCACTGACTCAGGCGACCGCGGCGGCGGCAGCCGCCGACGCCGCCCATGGGGAGGCGCTGGCGGCACAGGCGGCCGAACTGGCCGAGGCGCGGGTCGCCATCGCCGCGCAGGAAGCGGCCCGCACCCGGCTGGACCGCGCCCGCCGCGACGAGGCGCGGGCGTTGGCCGAACAGGCCGCGCTGCCCGCAACAGGGCCGCTGACGGCGGAGCGCGCTGCAGCAATCGATCGGCGGGCAGGCGCGCTGGCGACGGCGGACATCGCCCGCGCCGCGATCGTCCATGCCGATGCCGCCGAACGATCGGCGCAGGAAGCGCGGGGACGGGCGCAGGCCGACCGGGCGACCGCTGCCGCCGAACTGGCTGCGCTGGACGGCGAAATCGCCGCGCTGGAACGGGCGCTCCGGCGCAGCGGTCGCGCGCGCATCATCGATTCGGTGGTGGTCGAACCGGGGTTCGAGGCAGCGCTGGCAGCGGCATTGGGCGACGACCTCGACGCCGGGACCGACCCCGCCGACGATCGTTACTGGGACACCGACGCCGCAACCGCCGAGGGACCGGCAATCCCGCATGGCGTCGGACGGCTGTCGGCACAGGTCGCCGCCCCCGCGCTCGCCCGGCGGCTGGGGCAAGTGCTCGTGGTCGAACGCGACGAGGGCACGACGCTGGCGGTGGGGCAGCGGCTGGTGACGCTGGACGGCGCGATGCGCCGCTGGGACGGGTTGCGCGCCCGGGCCGGATCGGGCGCAGCGGCGGCCGAGCGGCTGGCCCGCGCCAACCGGTTGCGGTCGCTGGCGCAGGAACGACCGGCACTGAGCGTGCGGCGCGATGCCGCCACCACCGCGCTGACCGCCGCCGATTCCGCGATCGGGCAGGCGCGCGCGGCGCTGGCCGACGCCCGCCGCACCCTCGAACAGGCCGAGTCGCAGGCGCGCGAGGCGTCGCGGGCCGAGGACCGTGCCGCCGCCGCGATCGAGCGGGCGCAGGCGCGCGCCGACGACGTTGCCACCCGGCTGGAGCGGGTTCGCAGCGACCTGATCGAGGCGCAGGACGAATCCGATCGTAGCGATACGGCAGTACGCCACCTGCCCGATCGCAGTGCCACCGCCGGACGGGTCGCCGCGCTGGCCGCCGCGGCGGAGGCGGCACGGACGCAGGTCGCCGATGCCCGCTCTGCGCGATCGGCACGGGACGCGGCACTTGCCCGCGACCGGGAACGGATGGCCACGGCAACGGCGGAGATCGCGGCATGGCAGGCACGCGCCGCCGATGCCGACCAGCGTATCGCCGTGGTCGATGCGCGGATCGCCGCCATCGCCGGCGAACGCGCGGCCTTGCAGGAACGGCCGGCGGCGCTGGCGGCCGAACTGGCCGGGATCGATGGCACGCTCGGCACGCTGCGCAACGCCGTCAGCGACGCGGCAACACGCGAATCGGCCGTCGAAGCGCGACTGCGCGCCGCCGAGCGCGCCGCGAGCGGCATCGCCGAATCGCTCGCCGCCGCGCGCGAACGTCGCGCCGGCGCGGGCGCGCGGGCCGAAGCGCAGGAACAACGGCGATTGGAGATGGGCCGGCTGTCGGGCGAGCGTTTTCAATGCCCCCCGCCATTGTTGCCGCGTATCGGCTTCGTCGGCGCCGAGGTCGGCGACGCGGCGGAGGAGAGCGCGGCATATGACCGGCTGCTGGCGGACCGCGACCGGATCGGCCCGGTCAACCTGATCGCCGACACCGAACTGGCCGAACTGGAGGCGGCGCAAGGCGAAACGGCTAAGGAACGCGCCGAACTGGCCGAGGCGGTGCTGCGGCTGCGCGGATCAATCGGCACGCTGAACCGCGAAGGGCGCGCGCGGTTGCTGACGGCATTCGCGGCGGTCGACGGTCATTTCCGGCGGCTGTTCGGCGCGCTGTTCGATGGCGGACAGGCGCAGCTGGAACTGGTCGACTCGGACGATCCGCTGGAGGCGGGCCTGGAGATCCTCGCCCAACCGCCGGGCAAAAGGCTGCAGTCGCTGACGCTGTTGTCGGGGGGCGAGCAGGCACTGACCGCCGTCGCGCTGATCTTTGCACTGTTCCTGACCAACCCGTCGCCGATCTGCGTGCTGGACGAGGTCGATGCGCCGCTGGACGATGCCAATATCGACCGGTTCTGCGACCTCCTCGACCGCATGGCCGCCGATACCGACACCCGCTACCTGATCGTCACGCACAATGCCGCGACGATGAGCCGAATGCACCGGCTGTTCGGCGTCACCATGGTCGAACGCGGCGTCAGCCGGCTGGTATCGGTCGACCTGGGCGGCGCGACGACGTTGCTGGCGGCGGAATAGCGGACTTTACCATCCGTCATCCCAGCGCAGGCTGGGATCTTCGGTTAATGGAGCGCGCGCCTCGCCGCAGGATACCCCAGCCAGCGCTAGAGTGACGTAGAGGCCCCCTACTGCCCCGCCTTCACGATCGCGCGAAACTCCTCGCGGGTGATCTTGCCGTCCTTGTTCTGGTCCATCAATGCAAAGGCCGTAGCGAGGCCGGCGGCGGCCTGCCCCTTTTGCGACGGGTCCTGCTTGGCCGCCTCTGCATCGATCTTCGCGCTCATCGCGTCAAATTCGGCCTTGCTGATCGTGCCGTCCTTGTCGGTGTCGAACAGCGCGAAAAATTCCGTTTCGTCCTCGGCCCCCGGCTCGACCACCGGCGCCGGTGGGGTCGCGGCCGGGGGTGCGGTGGGGGCGGTCTGCAACGCAAGAGCGAGGACGGCGAACAGCATCGTGTCGGTTTCTTTCCGAAAGGAGACAGGCGACTCCAAGATTGCACCACGCGGGCACCCGCGCAAGCGCGTGTCCTTGCGTCGCGGGCGCGTGTCGCCTAACCGCGCGCCCAACCCTTCCATGCTTAGGAGCCTGCCCATGGCCGAGTCCATCAACCGCGTCGTGCTTGCCTATTCGGGCGGCCTCGACACCAGCGTCATCCTGAAATGGCTGCAGCAGGAATATAATTGCGAGGTAGTGACCTTCACCGCCGATCTGGGCCAGGGCGAAGAGCTGGAGCCGGCACGCAAGAAGGCCGAGCTGATGGGCATCAAGCCCGAGCATATCTTCATCGACGACCTGCGCGAGGAATTCGTCCGCGACTTCGTGTTCCCGATGATGCGGTCGAACGCGCTGTACGAGGGGCTGTACCTGCTCGGCACGTCGATCGCGCGGCCCTTGATCGCCAAGCGCCAGATCGAGATCGCGCGTCAGGTCAATGCCGACGCCGTCAGCCATGGCGCGACCGGCAAGGGCAACGACCAGGTCCGCTTCGAACTCGGCTATTATGCGCTGCAGCCCGACATCAAGGTCATTGCACCGTGGCGCGAATGGGACCTGACCAGCCGCACCGCGCTGATCGCGTTCGCCGAACAGCACCAGATCCCGGTGCCCAAGGACAAGCGCGGCGAATCGCCCTTCTCGACCGATGCGAACCTCCTGCACACCTCGTCCGAGGGTAAGGTACTGGAGGATCCGTGGGACGAGGTCCCCGACTATGTCTTCTCGCGCACGGTCAACCCGGAGGACGCACCCGATACGCCGCAGGTCGTCACCGTCGCGTTCGAACGCGGCGATGCGGTGGCGGTCGATGGTGAGGGCATGTCGCCCGCCACGCTGCTTGCGAAGCTGAACGAGCTGGGCCGTGCGCATGGCATCGGCCGGCTCGACCTGGTCGAGAATCGCTTCGTCGGCATGAAGTCGCGCGGCATGTACGAAACGCCGGGCGGCACGATCCTGCACGCTGCGCACCGTGCGATCGAACAGATCACGCTGGACCGCGGTGCCGCGCATCTGAAGGACGAACTGGCCCCGCGCTATGCCGAGCTGGTCTATAACGGCTTCTGGTTCTCGCCGGAGCGCGAGATGCTGCAGGCCGCGATCGACCACAGCCAGCACAAGGTGTCGGGCGAAGTCCGCCTGAAGCTGTACAAGGGCGGGGTCCATGTCATCGGCCGCCGCTCGCCCAATTCGCTCTATAGCGAAAAGGTCGTGACGTTCGAGGACGATCAGGGCGCGTACGACCAGCGCGACGCGGCGGGCTTCATCAAGCTGAACGCGCTGCGCCTGCGCCTGCTCGGTCGGCGGGATCGGTAACGCCGATCCG
>CAJYRU010000045.1 GCA_913777295.1 uncultured Sphingomonas sp.
GCGATCAGCCGCTCGGTCGCATCCGGATCACGGTTGAGGATGACGTCCTCGCACGCGGTGCGCAGGTCGGGGTCGATCGTATCGTACACGTCGAGCTGCCCGGCATTGACGATCCCCATATCCATCCCCGCCGGGATGGCGTGATAGAGGAAGATCGAATGCATCGCCCGGCGCACCGGCTCGTTCCCGCGAAAGCTGAACGACAGGTTCGATAGCCCGCCCGAGATATGGCAATGCGGGCAGCGCGCCTTGATCTCGCGGCACGCCTCGATGAAGTCGACGCCGTAGTTGTTATGCTCCTCGATCCCCGTCGCCACCGCGAAGATATTCGGGTCGAAGATGATGTCCTCGGGCGGAAAGCCGATGCCGGTCAGCAGCTTGTACGCGCGCTCGCAAATCTCGACCTTGCGTGCCTGCGTGTCCGCCTGCCCGACCTCGTCGAACGCCATAACCACGACCGCTGCACCATAGTTCATGCAGATGCGGGCATGGTGGAGGAACTGCTCCTCGCCCTCCTTCATGCTGATCGAATTCACGATCGGCTTGCCCGACACGCACTTCAGCCCCGCCTCGATCACGTCCCACTTGGAACTGTCGACCATCACCGGGATGCGGGCGATGTCGGGTTCGGCCTGGATCAGCTTCAGGAAGGTCGTCATCGCGTGGTGCGCGTCGAGCAGCCCTTCGTCCATGTTGACGTCGAGGACCTGCGCCCCGCTCTCGACCTGCTGCAGCGCGACCTCGACCGCAGCGGCATAGTCGCCCGCCATCACCAGCTTCTTGAAGCGGGCGGAGCCGGTCACGTTGGTGCGTTCGCCGATATTGACGAAATTAGTCGAGGCGTTGGTCATATTTTCTCTCGATCCTCCCCGGCACGGGGAGGGGGACCGCCGCCGACAGGCGGTGGTGGAGGGGGGTCTCCACGAACGAGACGGTAGCGATGGCGGAGACCCCCCTCCACCATCCTGCGGATGGTCCCCCTCCCCGTGCCGGGGAGGATCTGACGCCCTCTCCCGGCGGCGGCCCTTACGCCGCCATCGTGAACGGTTCCAGCCCGGCCAGGCGCGTCTGCACCGGCACGCCCGGCACCTTGCGCGGGGCGACACCCTTCACACGCTCGGCCATCGCCTTGATATGCGCGGGCGTCGATCCGCAGCAGCCGCCCAGCACGTTCACCTGCCCATGATCGGCCCAGTCACCGACCAGCGCCGCCGTCGTCGCGGGTGCCTCGTCATAGGCACCCAGTTCATTGGGCAGGCCGGCATTGGGGTAGACCATGATGAGCGTGTCGCAGATGTCGCTCAAAGTCTTCACGTGCGGGCGCAGCTGTTCCGCGCCGAACGAACAGTTCAGCCCGATCGTCACCGGCTTTGCATGGCGGATCGCGTGCCAGAACGCCTCGACCGTATGCCCCGACAGGTTGCGGCCCGACAGGTCGGTCAGCGTCATCGACAGCATGATCGGCAGGTCGCGGCCCAGCGCCTGCCCCGCCTCGATCGCGGCCAGCACGCCGGCCTTGGCGTTCAGCGTATCGAACACCGTCTCGATCAGCACAAAATCGATGCCGCCCACGACCAGCGCGTCGATTTGTTCGCGGTACACGCCTTTCAGATAATCGAAATCGATCTCGCGATAGCCCGGGTCATTTACGTCAGGCGACAACGACAGCGTCTTGTTGGTCGGTCCGATCGCCCCGGCCACGAACCGCGGACGACCATCGTGCGCGGCATAGTCATCCGCCAGGCGACGCGCGATCTTCGCGCTTTCGATGTTGATGTCGGCGACCAGCGCCTCCGCACCATAATCCGCCTGGCTGATCAGGTTGGCGCTGAAGGTGTTGGTCGACACGATGTCCGACCCGGCGTCCAGATAGGCGCGGGTGATCGTCTCCGGCACCTCCGGCTTGGTGATCGCCAGAATGTCGTTGTTACCCTTCTGATCGTGGCCGAGGGTCAACGAACCAGCATAATCGGCCTCGGACAGTTTCCAGTTCTGAATCTCGGTCCCGAACGCGCCATCGGTGATGAGGACGCGCTTGGCAGCTTCGGCGTTCAGCCGTTGGCGGGCATCAGACATGTTCGTTCCCCCTCAGGCCGCAACCGCGACCGGCGTGTGCTTGGGCCGGAGGCCGAGCAGGTGGCAGATCGCGTAGGACAGTTCGGCACGGTTGAGCGTGTAGAAATGAAAGTCCCGCACCCCGCCGGCATAGAGCTTGCGGCACATCTCCGCAGCGATGGTCGCCGCGACCAGCGCACGCGCACCGGGATGATCATCCAGCCCTTCGAACAGGCGGTCCATCCATGCCGGGATCGACGCGCCACAAAGGTCCGCGAACTTGCGGACCTGCGCGACATTCGACACGGGCAGGATGCCGGGCACCAGATCGGCGTTGATGCCGGCCGCCGCTGCCGAGTCGCGAAAGCGGAAAAAGGCTTCGGGCGTGAAAAAGAACTGCGTGATTGCCCGGGTCGCGCCCGCATCGATCTTGCGCTTGAGATTGTCGAGGTCGGCGGCGTGATGCTCCGAATCCGGGTGGCATTCGGGATAGGCAGCCACCGAAATCTCGAACGGATGCAGCTTCTGCAGACCCGCGACCAGCGCGGCGGCATTCTCATAGCCGTCCGGGTGGGCGACGAACTTCTGTCCCATGGTCGGCGGATCGCCGCGCAACGCGACGATGTGGCGAACACCGGCCGCCCAATATTCCTGCGCGACCTGATCGATCTCGGCGCGGCTCGCCTCGACGCAGGTCAGGTGCGCCGCAGCGGGCATCGACGTCTCGCGGGCAATGCGGGCGACAGTCGCATGGGTCCGTTCACGGGTCGATCCGCCTGCGCCATAGGTGACACTGACGAATTTCGGCGCCAGCGGCTCCAGCGCACGCACCGTTTCCCACAGTGCCGCTTCCATCTTCTCGGTCTTGGGGGGAAAGAATTCGAAGCTGACTGCGCAGTCACCCGCCAGATCGGCGAACAGCGGAGCATCCAGCGCGCGGCGCGCCTCTTCGAGATCGGAAATCGTCGGGGTCATGCCGCCTTCACCTCTTGTACGTCATAGGCGCGCCGCGCCATCCACAGCTTCACGGTGAGCTCGCCACCGCCCAGCGTCTCGATCGACACCGGCGCCAGGCCGGCATCGGCAAACCATCCGCGCATCTGCTCGTCCGAAAAGCCCAGTCGCGCATGGGCGTCGCGAACCCGCAGTTCTTCGCGTTCATGCGGCGCAAAGTCGCAGATCAGCAGCCGGCCGCCGGGCCGCAACACGCGTGCCGCCTCTGCAATGGCGGCACCCGGGTGCTGCACGAAATGCAGGACATGGTGCAGCACCGCCGCATCCGCCGCTCCGGTGCCGAGCGGCAGCGCCTGAATATCGGCCTGTCGCAACTCGGCATGATCCAGCCCGCGTTCGGTCAGCTTGGCCCGCGCAAGCCGCAGCATTTCGGACGACCGGTCGATGCCGATCGCCTGCTCCGCCTGCGGCGCGAACAGTTCGAGCATTCGGCCGGTGCCGGTGCCGATGTCGACCAGCATCCCGATCCGCGCAGTTCCCAGTGCGGCCAGCATCGCCCGCTCGACCTGTTCCTCCGCGACATGGAGCGACCGGATCGCGTCCCATTCGCCGGCATGGGCCTCGAACCAGGCAGCAGCAGCGGCAGCGCGATCGGCCCGTACCTCGGCCAGCCGGACAGCATCGGCCTCACGCCACGGATCGTCACTCGCCGCCCATGCATCCAGCGCACCGAGCAGCGGGGCGACCAGCGCCTGCTCACCCAGCGCGACGAAGACCCAGCTGCCTTCCTTTCGGCGGACGGTCAGCCCGGCATCGCACAGTATCTTGATATGCCGGCTGACGCGGGGCTGGCTCTGCTCCAGGACCTGCGCCAATTCGCCGATCGACAACTCCATCGATCGCAACAGCCCCAATACCCGCAAACGGGTCGCGTCGCTTGCCGCGCGCAATATATCGAGGGCCGGTGCCATGGCTATTGATATAAAGAAATCTTTATATCTGGTCAATCGATGATACGCTGCGATAACGGGCAATCGATGGATGCAACCGTCATCGCCCTCGCGCGTTTGCCGCCCGATCATAACGGAAGGGAAACCGCCATGAAGAAGTTCATTCTGCTGCCGCTCGCCGCCGCCGCATTCTCGGTCGGCGCCTGCAGCCAGAAGGCGCAGAACGAAACCGGCGAGGCGGCCGATGCCGTTGCCGCTGATGTAAATGCGACGATGGGTGAAGCCGTCAGCGACGTGAAGACCGCCGGCGACCGTGCCTTCGGTGCTGCCGAAAACGCCGCCGATCGCGCCGGCGACAAGATCGAGAACGCTACCGATCGCGCCGGTGCGGCGATCGATCGCGGCGCTGCCAAGGTCGATGCAGCGACGGACAACGCCCAGCGCGAAACCGGCGAAGCGCTGGAAAATGCGGGGCGCGACCTGAAGCGCTGATCGCTTAAAGTCGGCAAACAAGGCCGTGTCCCGACGCAACGGGACGCGGCCTTTTTCGTTTGGAGAATATCGATGCGCCACGCCCCTGCCCTTGCCTGCACCCTTGCTGCCCTGCTCCTCGCCGGATGCAGTGGTGGCGATGACCGTTCCGCACCCGGCGGGGTAACCCAGGACGAGGCGGCGGCACTGAACGATGCTGCGACCATGCTCGACAATGCCGCGCTCGACGCCAACGCCATTGCCCCCGATCCCAAGGATAGACCATGACCGACACCCCCCGCCGCACATTGGGCGCGACTGATCTGGGAACACCGCCGATGATCCTTGGCGGCAATGTATTCGGCTGGACGGTCGACCGCGATGCCAGTTTCCGCATCCTCGACGCCTTCGTCGATCGGGGTGGAACGATGATCGATACCGCCGATGTCTACTCGGCATGGGTCGATGGCCATCAGGGCGGCGAATCGGAAACGATCATCGGCGACTGGCTGCGCCAGTCGGGCAAGCGCGATCGGGTGCTGATCGCGACGAAGGTCGGAATGCTGCCCGGCGAGGGCGGCGCGAAGCTCGCCCCCGCCCGGATCGCAGCGGCGGCAGAGGCATCGCTGCGACGGCTCGGCACGGATCACATCGACCTCTACTACGCGCATCAGGATGACGAGGACACACCACAGGCCGACTATCTGGCGGCGTTCGGGCGGCTGATCGACGCGGGTAAGGTGCGCGTGCTGGGTGCGTCGAACTTCCGTGCGATGCGGCTCAAATCCGCACTGGACCTGGCGACTACCCAAGGCCTGCCCCGGTTCCACGCGCTCCAGCCCGAATATAATCTGGTCAGTCGCCACAAATATGAAGGCGAGCTGCAGAATCTGTGCGTCGAGCATAATATCGGCGTGGCGCCCTATTACGGCCTCGCCGCCGGTTTCCTGACCGGAAAATATCGCTCGACCGCCGACCTGTCGAAAAGCGTGCGCGGCGGCGCGATGGCCGATCTGCTGACGGGCAAGGGAGCCGCCGTCCTCGCCGCGATGGACGCGGTCGCTGAAGAAACCAGCGCGACCTTGCCCCAGATCGCGCTGGCCTGGCTGGCAGCGCAGGAGGGCGTGGTAGCCCCCATCGCCAGCGCGACCAGCGTCGAACAGTTGGAAGAACTGGTCGGCGCGTGGCAGCTGTCGCTGACCAGCGAACAGCTTGCCCGTCTGACCGACGCGGTCGTGTAGGGCAGATGGCCGGGCACCATGCCCGGCCGCTCGTCACTCAGCGGCTTCGGCCACCTCGTCAAACTCCACCGCCTGCAGGAAGCGTTCGGCGTCCAGCGCCGCCATGCACCCGGTACCCGCTGCCGTCACCGCCTGTCGATAGATCTTGTCCATCACGTCGCCACACGCAAACACGCCGGGGACGCTGGTCCGCGTCGATCCCGTCTCGACGGCGATATAGCCGTCATCGTCCAGCGCGATATGCCCCCGGAACAGTTCGGTGGCCGGGTGATGGCCGATCGCGACGAATCCGCCATCGACCTCCAGCATCGACAGTTCGCCGGTGACCGTGTCCTTCAATTCGATCCCGACCAGCCCGTGCGGTTCGCCACCACCCACGAAGCGCTCCACCTGCTTGTTCCACAGCACGCTAATCTTGTCGCTGGCGAACAGCCGCTGCTGCAGGATGCGTTCGGCGCGGAAGCTGTCGCGGCGATGGATGATCGTCACGTCGTCGCTGTGATTGGTCAGGTACAGCGCCTCTTCGACGGCGGTATTGCCGCCGCCGATCACCGCGACCTTCTTGCCACGATAGAAGAACCCGTCGCAGGTCGCACAGGCCGACACGCCCTTGCCCTTGAGCAACTCTTCGCTGTCGAGGCCAAGCCAGCGCGCCTGTGCGCCGGTGGCGATCACCAGCACCTCGCCTTCATACACGTCGCCGCTGTCGCCGGTCAGGCGGAACGGACGGCGGCTGACGTCGATGTCGACGATCGTGTCCCACATCATCCGCGTACCGACATGCTCGGCCTGCGCCTGCATCTCACCCATCAGCCACGGCCCCTGCACCACGTCGCGGAAGCCGGGGTAGTTCTCGACATCGGTGGTGGTCATCAACTGCCCGCCGGGCTGGATGCCTTGCACCACGATCGGCTCCATGCCGGCCCGCGCGCCGTAGATTGCAGCGGACAGGCCCGCCGGTCCCGAACCGAGGACGAGCATACGGGTGTGGTGCGTAACAGCCATGAGATCAGATTCCGTTCGAAGCGAGCCGCCCGTCTATGCCGGGCGCGGGGTCGAACGCAACATGGGGAACGTGCCCCGCCCTGCAACCCGTGCGCCCGATTGCAGGGCAGACAACAGACGCCGAACAGGATTGCGTCATCGCGAAACGATGACGATCCAGATGCAGCTACTTAGGTCCAAATATGCAAGATGCGATGCCGCACTTCGCCAGCATCTTGCGGCGCTCAGGCCAAGGCGGGTGGTAGCGAAGGAGGGATTTGAACCCCCGACCCCAGGATTATGATACCGCCATAACTCATTGAGAAGATTAGCACGTTTCCCGATCCGGGATATAATCGGCGTGCCAAAATCAAAGACTTACGGGTCGTTTGCAAACCAAAACCGAACAGCTTTCGGTGGCTTGGCCGCACACATATTGCGCCGCACTCCCGGTTTGCGAAAGGAACGCGGCGCCACTGATCCGGTCCGCCGCGAGAGCTACCACGAGGCATCGCTGAAGGCGCAGCCGTGGCTTCAGCATCGTCATGGTGGCGGTAACCGCAAGCACTGGGCGGCTATTAAGGGCGCAGCTTTAGGCGCATTTGATCGGCTGTACCGCACACACAGCATCGACTTGCAGCAAGCTCGCGCTGACCGGCGCGCCGGCACACGCGAGGACATCACGCCGGCGGGCGAGCGGCTGCACAGCGATGATCGCGCAATCCTCTGGTATCTGCTGGATCGGTACAACCACCTGACCGGCCAGCTATTCCCAAGCTACGCCACGATCGCGGCCGAGACGGGCAAGAGCCTCGGCTTCGTAAAGGCGTCGCTCGCCCG
>CAJYRU010000046.1 GCA_913777295.1 uncultured Sphingomonas sp.
ACGACCCAGTACATGATCTGGCGATAGACCAGCCGCTGCGCGACCAGCAGGTGCGCGGGGTAGCGCGCCTTGTTGCCGTCCAGTCGGTACGCGACCCAGCCGCACGCGACGTCGATCGCCGTGAAGCAAAGCCAGTACAGCCCCATCTGCCCGACATCGCCGCTCGTCTGCGCCCAGCCATGCTGCGCCACGCGAACGGCCGTGCCGACGATCGACAGGATCAGCGCCAGGTCGATCAGCGGCGAGATGGCGGCGAAGAAGATCTGGAACAGCCATGCCTGCGGCAGGCCGATCCGGGCGAGGCCGGCGGGCTTGCCGGTCATCAGCACGCGGCGATGCTTCCACAGGCATTGCAGCGTGCCGAACGCCCAGCGATAGCGCTGCTTGGCCAGCGCCTTGAAGCTCTCGGGCGCTTCGGTCCACGCGACGGCACGCGGGTCGTAGGTCACGCGCCAGCCGGCCCGCTGGATGGCGATGGTCAGGTCCTGGTCCTCGGCCAGCGTATCCTCCGGGTAGCCGCCGACCGCGTCCAGCGCGGCCCTCCGCCACGCACCGACTGCGCCCGGCACGACCGTCATCGCGTCGAACCCGGCCAGGGCGCGGCGTTCGAGGTTCTGCGCGGTGATATATTCGACCGCCTGCCAGCGGGTGACGAGGTTCACCCGGTTGCCGACCCGCGCATCGCCCGCAACCGCCCCCAGCTTCGGATCGGCGAACCACCGCGCCAGCCGGGCGATCGTCGTCGGTTCGAACTGGGTATCGGCGTCGAGGGCGATGATGACGTCGCCCTTCGCCTGCAACAGCGCGCGGTTCAGCGCCGCCGCCTTGCCGCCATTGACCAATGTCAGCAGCGTTACGCGCGGGTCGCCGGCGAAACGGTCCCGCACGACCTCGCTGGTGGCGTCCTTCGATCCGTCGTCCGCGACGATGACCTGCAGGTCGGGATAGTCGCTGGCCAGCACCCGGGCGACCGAATCGGCGATCACGCGCTCTTCGTTATAGGCGGGGATGATGACCGACACGGTCGGATGATAATCGGGCGGGGTCGGCCGCTTGCGCAGCGACTGGAACCACGCCAGCGCTGCCATCAATACCGCCCGCGCCATACCGAGGCCGATCGCAAGGTAGAACAACCAGGCGAGGCCGACCGAGATGGCCGCCAGCACGATGAAGATCGCGACGTCGGTACGCACCGCCATCAGGTCGCGACCGGTCACCGTCGGCATCGCGACCGCGCGCGGAACGCCGACCAGCTGCGATGCGGTGACGAAGTGATAGCCCTTTGCCTTCAGGATCGCGATGATCTGGGGCAGTGCCTCGACCGTTTGTTGCCGATCGCCGCCGCCATCGTGGAGCAGCACGACGTTGCGCGAACTGTCGGCGCTGGCGTCCTCCACCTGCTCGACGACCTGCCGTACGATGGCGTCCGTGCCGGGGCGCTGCCAGTCGTTCGGATCGACGTGCAGCCCGACGACGGTATAGCCGAGGTCCTGCGCCAGCAGCGCAGGGGCAATTTCATCCATCGTCGTCGGTTCGGCGTCCCCGAAATAGGGCGCGCGGAACAGCGTGGTCGACCGCCCGGTATAGGCCTGGATCAACCGCTGCGTCGCGTTCAGCTCCAGCTTGGTCGTGCGTTCGCCGGTCGTGGCGAGGTTGGGGTGGGTATAGCTGTGGTTGCCGATCTCATCGCCGTCCCGCACCATCCGCTGCAGCAGGCCGGGATGCTCCAGCGCGTTCTCGCCAACGACGAAGAAGGTCGCTGGTACACCCGCCTTTTCCAGCACGTCGAGGATCGGCGGCGTCCAGGTGGCATCGGGACCATCGTCGAACGTCAGCGCGATCGCCTTGGGATCGGCCGAGCCGGTGCGCTGCACGACATAGGGGGTGGGAAGTGCGGCATAGCGTTCGTCGGCGATCATTCCGTCGCGGTCGAACTGCAACGCGCGCTGCCCGTCGGTCGGCCGGTTGGTGATGCGCAGCACCTCGCCCGATCCTTCGACATCGACGTTCAGCGCGCTTTGCAGCCGGTCGATCCGCGGGACCCGGTCGGTGGTGCGGAAGGCGGCGAGATCGTTCCAGATCCCGGCATCCTCGCTGCCCAGCCGCCACAGCGCGACATCGTCCAGACCCATCCGGCGCAGCGCCGCCAGTTCGTTCCAGCTGGTCGCCGCGTCCAGCATCCACACCTGATGCCGGCTGCCGCGTTCGTCGTCATAGGTGAAGCCGGCATTGCCGCTCGACCGGTCGAACCCGATCTGCGCCGACGAATCATGCGCGGCGAGCCACGCCTCCTCGATCGACAGCGCATCGGCGCCGCCATCGTGCCAGTCATAGGCATAGCTGCCCAGCGCGACGACCAGCTTGTCGCGGCCGACCTGCCGGACCGCCTGTTCGACCTGGGCGACGAACCAGGGTTGCGACGCGATCGGTCCCGGCGTGCCGCTTTCCCAATGTTCGTCATACGCCATCAGGATGACGCGGTCGGTGGCGCGGGCGATGTCGTTCAACCGCCAGTCGGGATCGCCCGCCGGTGCGGTGACCGCGAGGATCGCGCCCTTGGGCATGGCGGCGTGGAGTTGCGCGAGGAAGGCGGGATAGCGCGCGACGGCGGCATCGGGCAGGCTTTCATAATCCATCACCAGCCCGGCGGCGTGATGCGCCTGCACATAACTGGCCAGCTGCGCGACCAATGCGGCGCGGGCGGCCGGATCGGCCAGCATCCGGGCGGCGCCGGCGCCGTCCCATGCCTCCTCGGTCAGGTTCTGTACCATCGGCAGCATCTTGGGCGCATGACGTGCGCCGGCCATCAGCTGTGCGAGGCGCGGATCGTCGATGGCATGGACCTGTTGCCCGACGACCGTGACGAACGCCGGCACGACCCAGTCCAGCCCGGACATATGCCGTTGCAGCGACGACAGGCCGCCCGCAGTATCGGGCACATAGAAGCCGATGGTGAGCGGGGAGCCGGGCGAGGGGGCGGCGGTGCGCGGCAACCAGCGGCCATGCTTCGCAAGGCCGTCGCCGCGGGGAGCGAAGGCTTCCCCATGGCGCCGGGCGAACGGCAGCGGCATCCCCAGCGTGCGCGGGGTCAGCACCAGTGTCGTCGCGAAGGCGATCGCCGCCAATACGACCGCCAGGATCAGCAAGGCGACCCCGCGCCGTGCCCAGACACCGCGCCGGCCGGTGGGATCGAAGAAGATGGGCTTGCTCACGTAGCGGCGACCTCAAGGCTGTGCCGGCCGCACGATACGGCCCTGTCCTGCACCGTTAGGGGATCGGGGCGGGCGGGGCGGTGATCGCCACATGAACTTTTCGTCACCCGGCGCGACGGGCATGGTGGTGCCGGTTTGCAACATGCACGGCGTTCCGCATTTATTGATCTTCGATACCCGCGGCATCAATTGACAGGGTCTGGACAAGGCATAGGATGCAGCGATCACGGTCGGTTCAGGCCGTTCGATTATCGGGGGAATTTACATGGTTCTGCGTCGATCGGCGGATGTTCGCCGGCTGGTTCGTTGTGCGCTGCTGACGTCGGTCATGCCGATCGCGATGCAGGCACAGGCACAGGATCGGCCGACCGAGTCCATTGACGCGCCGCACGTCGGCACGATCTCGGCCGCGCCGGTCAGCGTCGCGCCGCTGGGCGTGGTTCCCGGTGGCGTGATGCCGGGCGGATCGTCGGTCGACGAGCCGCAGGTGGTCATCAATCCGCCCGGTACGCCCACGACGGCGCGCGACCCGAACGACATCACC
Source organism: uncultured Sphingomonas sp. (assembly GCA_913777295.1). GTDB lineage: Bacteria > Pseudomonadota > Alphaproteobacteria > Sphingomonadales > Sphingomonadaceae > Sphingomonas. The sequence continues at coordinate 3,757 of CAJYRU010000046.1, forward strand.
GGCGTGGGCCAGATGTTCATCAACCAGGGCGGCGGCAGCCTGAGCCTTTGCACCGGCACGCTGGTCAATCCGCGCATGGTGATCCTGGCGGCGCACTGCATGAACACCAGCCCGGCCAGCGCCTATGGCACCGAAGCCGGCAACAAGCAGATGGCGTTCGGCTTCAAGGCCGACAATCTGCAGGGTGTGCGCGACTGGCTGTTCGGCAATGCGACGACCGGCGTCACCGCGTTCCGCTCCACGCCGTCCAACGCCATGTTCAACGTCAACCAGGTTTCGTACCTGACCGATTCGCTGAAGACCGAAAATCGCGGCTTCCTGCAGTCCGACGTTGCCATCGCGACGCTGGATACGCCCGCGGTCGGCATTCCGGCATGGGCGCTGCTGTTTTCCGCGCTCCCCGCCCCGTCGTCGATCAACAACGCCACCGGCACCGGCTACCATGTCGTCCTCACCGGCTATGGTCGTAACGGCACCGGGCTGAACGGTGATACCGGCGGGATCGATTATCGTCGCCGCGTGGCGGAAAACTACCTCGGCGCACTGACCTCGCTCAGCGATGTCGACATGTTCCTGTATGGCGACAGCGGGCGGACGCTGAACCAGAACCTGTATATGACCGACCTCGACGATCCGCGTCGCGGCACGTCGTCGGCCAGCCGGTTCGATTTCAACCTGTTCAAGGACAATGCGCTTCCCAATGAAGGCATCACCGCCGGCGGGGATTCGGGCGGTCCGCTGATCCTCGACAAGGCGCTGGGCAAGCCGGTCGTGCTGGGGGTTCTGTCGGGCGGTACGCGCTATTATGCCGCCCAGCCGTCCTCGTCCTATGGCACCACGTCATTCTATCAGCCGCTGTACCTGTACTGGGACTATATCGTCGCATCGAACCCGTACCGCTATGTCAGCGGGAAGGCCGGCGATGCAAAGTGGAGCGATGCCACCCATTGGCAGACGGAACTCGATCCTAGCTACCAGGTCATTCAGAACGGCAAGCTGGTGAACGGCGTGCCGACGACCGCCGGACAGGGTGAAGCCGGGTCAGGCGGCGACTTCGGGCAGCTGTGCTTCGACGATGCGTCCGGCTCGATCTGCAAGGACCTAGCGACCGGCATCTATTATCAGGATGGCGTTGCGGTCGCACGCGATCCGGTCGACGCAGGGCCTGCCGCCAAGGCGGTCGGCGCCGCTACGCTCGCCAACGGGCTGCCGGGTGCAACGAACTTCGTGCCGAACAACAGCGATCCGGTGAAGGCATCGGGCATCGTCGCCCGCTATTTCGACGTGACGCTGGGCGCGGCGGGTACGACGACGCTCGACACGTCGGTCACCATCGATCGCCTGTCGATCGCCAACAGCGCGGCCCGGCTGAACGTCACCAGCACGGGTTCGCTCACCAGCCTGATCGAAATCAACCAGCTGAACGGGCAGACGATCGTCGACGGTCGCGTGCGCACCGGCGGCGACTATTTCCTGCTGGGCGGGCTGCTCAGCGGGTCGGGCCGGGTCGATTCGCGCTTCCTGACCAGCGTCAGCGGCACGGTCGCGCCGGGAACGCTCGGCACGGTCGGGACGCTGACCATTGGCGGTAACCTGATCCTCGCATCGGGCACGCAGCTGGCGATCGACATCGGCAACAGCGGCGTATCGGACAGCATCGCCGTCGTCCGCAACGGCACGACCGACGGTCTGGCCAGCATCGGCGGTTCGGTGCTGTTCAACCCCGTCGCGGGCAGCAGCATCCGCTACAACAACAGCTACACCATCCTGACCGCTGCCGGTGAAATCCGCGGCCGCTTTGCCCAGCCCGGCGCTTTGAGCGCGATCCTGCGTCCGGTGCTGAGCTATACCGCCAATAGCGTGACCGCGCGGATCGATGCGGGCAGCTATGCCGGCGTCGTCGCGCAGACGCCGATCCAGACCGCCTATGCCCAGTTGCTCGACCAGAATCGCAGCAATTATTCGGCCGTGTCGGAAGCCTATGGCATCCTCGACCTGCAGACGCAGGCCGGCATCCAGGCGTCGCTCGAAGGGCTGGCGCCGCGGACCGAGGTGACGAAGCGTGCGATCGGTACGGCGGCGATGGATAACGTCGCCCGCTTCTATCGCGAGCGGCTGGCGGCGATTGACCCTGCACAGCCGCTGGGCGGTACGCTGGCGGTGATGGGCCGGCCGACCGACGTGGTGGTCGGGGCGGTCATGGCGCCTACCATGGGCGTCGCGGCACAGACCGATGCGTCGGTCACTTCGGTACGCGAAGGCGTGCTGCCCGACGACGCCAGCGCGTTCCTGGCGGGCGGCTATATCCGGGGCAGTGCGCCGGGGATGCCAGGCGTGAACCCGGCGAACGGCCGCGATGAGTTCGACGGCTTCTACATCGCCGGCGGCCTCGAAAAGGCGCTGTCGGACACGGCCGTGCTGGGCTTCGGCCTGTCGTACAGCGATGTCGACGGGCAGCAGCGCTTCGGGCAGATCGCCCGTGGCGAGCTGATCCAGGGCACGCTGTACGGCAAGGTGCAGGCGCCGATGGGGGTCACGGTCGATGCACAGTTCGGTGCAGGCGTGTACCAGGCACGGACCAGCCGCAACGTGACGCTGGGCACCACGCCCTTCACCCTGCGCGCCCGCGACAATGCGCTGGCGCTCTCGGCAGAGGTCGGTGCCGGCTATCTGTTCGGCACCGACCAGCTGCACATCGGCCCGCGCGTCGCGGTGCGTGCGAGCCAGCTGGGCTTCACCCCGACGGTCGAAACCGGCGGTGGCCCGGCCCTGCGTTATGATGGCGAGAATTACACCAGCCTCCAGGGTCGCGCCGGCGCGGTGCTGGACGGTGCGTTCGGAGGCTTCCGTCCGTTCGCCTCGGCCTACTACGTCCGGGAGTTCGACGATGGCGCGGCGTTCTTCACCGCCAACTTCGCCAACGGCATCGGGCCGAGCGCCGCCTTCGCGCTTCCCAGCCGTGACAAGGAATGGGGTGAAGTCGGTGGCGGCTTCGCATTCGGTAGCGACAAGGTGGAATTCTCGGTCGCGGCCGACACCACGATCGAACGCGACATCCGCAACCAGTCGTATCGCGGCACGGTGAAGGTGCGCTTCTGATCCATGCCCGCCCGGCGCATCCTACGTGCCGGGCGACGCGGAGGAATGCGAAAAGGCGGTGGTCCCAAGCGGACCGCCGCCTTTTTTGTGACCACGGTGCGGCGGGCAGCGGCGGCAAGGGTCGGTACGCAATGCGTGGGGCAGAGATAGGCGGCAAAGCCTTAACGCTGGCACAGGCGCCCATGGTGAGCGGCGTCCGGCCATCACAGCGCGACACGGCGATTGCACGATGCCGGTGCAAGCTCGCGCCCATGGCGCACCATTGATGTCGAGATGGGAAAGTATGGTGGACGCACTTGGGCTCGAACCAAGGACCCGCTGATTAAGAGGTCCTGTCCCAGATGCACCAGATGGGCGACAATAGACCCATTTGAACCGTTGCCAATCCTCATCGCTCACGTACTCGGGGCTGCGTATCGTTTCATTGGCCAGGGTGACCCTCATTAGCCGGTTACAGTCGTAGGGGCCGTGGAGGGGATTTCGGGGCGGGGGGGGGGCGATGACGATGAAATGCCAACGCGCACGCCGCAGCCGTGATGCTCACATGCTCACGTCCGCGTTTCCGTGGAGGGGAGGGCGACCGGCTCACTATGTTGAGGGCCCATTTGATCGACTCGATGACGGTTGCGATGAGCGCGATGGCGGCAAGGTAGTTGATCGCGTGGCGATCGTAGCGGGCGGCGATGCTGCGCCAGTTCTTGAACCGGGAGAATAGCCTGTTCGATGACGTTCCTGCGGCTGTAGACACGCTTGTCGAACTCGTAAGGGGTGCGATGTGTGGCAGTGGAGGGCGCGCACCTTTATGCGACGGTTGGTCAGCCAGCGGCGG
>CAJYRU010000047.1 GCA_913777295.1 uncultured Sphingomonas sp.
GTTGCGGCTGCTGTTCGTCGGGCGCAACGAACCGCGCAAGGGCACCGACGCGCTGATCGGTGCGCTGCCCCAACTGGCGGCGGAGGCGGACGCCGGCAGCCTGCCCGATTTCCGGCTGACGATGATCGGGCTGCACCGCACCGAACTGGACCGGTTGCCGCGGGCCGCGCTCCGCCGGATCGATAGTTTCCACCGGGTCGAGGACGATGCGCTCCATGCCGCGCTCGCCGCTGCCGATATCGTCGTTGCGCCGTCACGCTATGAGAGTTTCGGACTGGTCTATCAGGAGGCGATGACCTTCGGCCGGCCGATCGCTGCGTGCGGCGAGGACCCGAGCGCGCGGCTGTTCGTGGGCGGGAGCGGCGCGGGGTTGCTGGCGGACGACTGCACGGCCGACGCGCTGGGCGCGATCTTGCGCCGGATGCTGCGCGATGGCGATCTGCGGCAGGCGCTGTCGACGGCGGCACGGGTCGCGGCGGGGCGCTTTACCCGCGCCGGCCTCGCCGCCGAAACGGTCGCCGCCTATGGCGCGTCGCTAAAGGGGCGCAGCAGGGCGGATTCGTCGCCAGGGCGGCCGGCACCCGCCGACATGGCCTCGTAGACGCGCGACCGTTCGAGCACTCGTGCGCGGTCGAGATGATGCTCGATCGCCCCCGCCAGCGCCAGCGAGGTGTGTTCGAACGGCACGACCGGGCGTTCATGGACCTTGCCCGCAAAGCGGACATGGGCGCGGGTCAGCCGATACTGAATGTCGGGCCACAGCGCGGACTGTACCCCGTCGACCAGATTGCGGCGCGGCAGGCCCAGCGCCCATAGCCCGTCGCGATCTGCCGCGGCGGTCAGCCAGCCGAGTGCCGTCAGCAGCGCCGCATCGGGCGTTTCGTCGCTGTCGAGTTGCAACACCCAGCCGTCCGCCAGCGCCTGTACCCGATTGCGTTGCGCGGCGAAGTCGCCGTCCAGCGGATGGGCGTGGACCATGGCGCCGGGTACGGCCTGTGCCAGCGCGGTGGCATAGGCGTCGCTGCCGTCGAGCAGGACGATGCGCCTTGGGAAATGCGGGGCGAGGTCGGTCAGCAGCGCGGCGATTTGTGTGCTTTCGCTGGCGCGGGCGATCATGCCGAGCGTGACGGCGTGCCGGCGGGGACGGGCGGGATGGCCGTCGACCAGCCCCAGCGCCCATGCCGCGTTGCGCCGGGCAAGGGGCGACAGGCGGAAGCCGCTTTTGGGTGCGCCGTGGCGCAGATGGTCGCCAATCGCTGTGCGTAGTTGCCCGGTATCGACAGCGAGGTCCGTCACCGCCAGCCCGCAATGGGTGCATTCGGGCAGGGCGCGGTCGTGCCAGTTGGCGTTGCCGCAGATCGGGCAGCGGGGTGTAGGGAGCTGGTTCACGCGGACGGTATTTGCGTCGTTGCGGACCCGATCAACGCCGAAAAGCAGGACGCATCTCTCGCCGACTTTGGCCGTACCCCGGCGAAGGCCGGGGTCCAGTTGGGATGTCCTGCCGTTCTGCCGCTTACGTCTCCCGACTGGACCCCGGCCTTCGCCGGGGTACGGCATGGCGAGTCCTGCAGCGGTGCCGATTTGTTCATGGCCGACAATTTGATCCGACGATGTTGCAATCCCACCCCCTTGCGTTGCCGCGATAGGGAACGCACGACGGGGACGGCGGTTCGCCGAGGAAGGGCTATCGGGAGCGAACATGGACACGATCATCGTCGCAGGGGCCACCGGTGACCTGGGCGGCCGGATCGCGAAGGCGGCGGTGGCGCGCGGGGCACGGGTGCGGGCGCTGGTCCGCGCCGGGACCGCGCCCGAGCGTATTGACGCGCTGAAGGCGATCGGGGCCGAGGCGTATCCAGTCGATTTCGACGATGCGCAGGCGCTGGCGCAGGCGTGTCGCGGGGTGGTGTGCGTCGTATCGGCGCTCAACGGCCTTGGCGAAACCATCCTCGATACCCAGACCAGGCTGCTCGATGCGGCGCTGGGCGGCGGGGCGGCGCGGTTCATTCCGTCCGATTTCTCGATCGACTATCGCGCGCTGCCGACCGGCACCAACCGCAATTTCGACCTGCGCCGCGCATTCCGCACCCGGATCGACACCGCGCCGATCGTCGCCACCTCGATCTTCAACGGGGCGTTCGCCGACATGCTGAACGGGCAGATGCCGCTGATCCAGCGGCGGGTGCGGCGCGTGCTGTATTGGGGCGACGCGGACGTGAAGTTCGCGCTGACGACCAAGGACGATGTGGCGGCCTATACCGCTGCCGCCGCGCTCGACCCGGCGGCACCGCGCAATCTGCAGATTGCCGGGGCGGAGGTCAGTGCGCGCGATCTGGCGGCGTTGATGGGGGAGGTCACCGGCAAGCCGTACGGCTTGCTGCGCGCCGGGTCGCTGGGCGCACTCGGGCGGATGATCGGGGTGACGCGGCGGCTGTTCCCGGCTCGGGATCAGGTGTTTCCGGCGTGGCAGGGGATGCAGTATCTGCACAACATGTTCGACGGACGCGCGCCGAGCGGGCCGGTGGACAATGCGCGCTACGATGTGGCGTGGACCGATTTGCGGGACGTGTTGTCGCAATAGCATCCCCTATCCCCGCGCAGGTGGGGATCCAGGGTAACCGGGCGGAGCGCTGTTGGCGCTGGACCCCGCCTGCGCGGGGGTACGATCAGTTTTCCGGGGAGAAGGGTGTGAGCGGCAGCACCATCCCTGCGACGACGAACCAGCAGCGATCGACCACCGCCGCCACTGCCTGATTCAGGCGACCTGCTTCGTCGCGAAACGCGCGGCCCAGCGGATGGTCGGGCACGATTCCCAGCCCCACTTCGTTGGCGACCAGCAGCAGCGGATGGCGCGCGTCGCGGATCGCGGCGATCAGGGCGGCGCGGTGGCGTTCGATGTCGTGGCCGCCGAGCATCACGTTGGTAAGCCACAGCGTCAGGCAGTCGACCAGCACCGGTCCCGTCACCGCGCGGATCGCCGGTGCGAGGTCGACCGAACATTCGACCGTCTGCCAGCCGGAGCCGCGATCGGCGCGGTGACGGGCGATGCGGTCGGCCATCTCCGCGTCCCACGCCTCTGCCGTGGCGATATAGGTCCAGGGGCCGGGCAATGCCTCGCACGCACCTTGCGCCAGCCGGCTCTTGCCCGAACGCGCGCCGCCCACGAACAGGGTTGTCGTCGCCATCTTGTCCTGTGCCCCCAAGCGCTCTAAGGGCGCGGATGCGACAGGTTCCCAGAAATGGGATGAAAAGGGAACCCGGAAGCGCGTGACCGCACGCGTCATCCGGGGCTGCCCCCGCAACTGTGACCGGCGAGCCTTGCTCCCCCGCGTGCCACTGGACGTTCGTCCGGGAAGGCCGGGCAAGGCGACGACCCGCGAGCCAGGAGACCTGCCCGTCGCGGTTGTCCTTCGCGCGGACGGGGTGTGCCGGGTGATCGAGGGTTTCCTCGCGTGACGACGTCGTTGGGGTCGTGTGCGCGGGGGACAGTGGTCTGCCGCTTGCCGTGCGTGCGCCCCCGGATTGCATCTAGGGGGATTACCCGAATGAAGACCCGTTTCCTGTTGCTGCCGTGCCTGTTGGCGGCGACCCCGAGCTTTGCCCAGAGCGCACAGTCGACCGCTGGTCTCGAACGTGTGGCGAATGATGCCGACGACATCGTCGTGACCGCCAACCGCGAGGCGCGCCCGATCGATACCGTCGGGCAGGCGGTGACCATTCTCGACACCGCGACCATCGAAACCCGCCAGGCGGTGGTCGTGTCCGACCTGCTGCGCCAGACGCCCGGCGTCAGCGTCACCCGCAACGGGGGCATCGGCACGACGACCAGCGTCAACATCCGCGGCGGCGACAGCGACCAGACCGTCGCGCTGATCGATGGCGTCAAGCTCAACGACCCGTCGTCGCCCGGCGGAGGGTTCAATTTCGGCAATCTGCTGATCGGCAATATCGCCCGCATCGAAGTGCTGCGTGGCGCCCAGTCGGTGCTGTGGGGCAGCCAGGCGATCGGCGGCGTCGTCAACCTGATCACCCGCCAGCCGACCGAGGCGCTGGCGATCAACGCCCGCGCAGAAGGCGGGTCGTTCGGCACCGGACAGGCCTTTGCCAATGTGTCGGGCAAGTCCGGGCCGGTATCGGCCAGCATCGGTGGCGGGTTCTTCACCACCGACGGCATCTCCGCCTATGCGCCGGGCCGCGAGAAGGACGGATATCGCAATTACGGCGCGAACGGCAGCGTGTCGGTCGCGCTGGCCGACCAGCTGTCGATCGATGTGCGCGGTTTCTATTCGAACGGGCGGACGGAGATCGACGGCTTTCCGGCCCCGACCTTCAGCTTCGGCGACACCCGCGAAGTGGGCAATGCGGAGCAGTGGACCGGCTATACCGGGCTGAACGCCGCGCTGTTCGACGGACGGTTCCGCAACCGTATCGGCTATGCGCATACGCAGAGCAATCGCACCAACCGCGATCCCGACAGTGTGCCGACCGAGACGTTCCGGGGCAAGGGCCGCAACGACCGCATCGACTATCAGGGGTCGTTCGACGTGACGGACGCGGTCTTCGCGACCTTCGGCGTCGAGCGCGAAGTGTCGCGCTTCACCACCTCCAGCTATGGCGGGCCGGCGACGACCGGTCGCGCGCGGCTGCTGGGCGTCTATGGCCAGTTGGCGGTGACGCCGGTCGAAAACCTGACGCTGACGGGTGGCGTGCGCCACGACGACCATAATGTGTTCGGCGGGGCGACGGTGTTTTCGGGTAGCGGGGTATGGTCGCCCAATGGCGGCAACACGGTGCTGCGCGCCAGCTATTCGGAAGGGTTCAAGGCGCCGACGCTGTACCAGTTGCAGAGCGAATACGGCAATGCGCAGCTGACCCCGGAGCGGTCGAAGGGTTGGGATGCCGGCATCACCCAGCGTGGCCTCGACGGTGCGGTGGAAGCCAGCGCGACGTGGTTCGATCGCACGTCGAAGGACCTGATCGCGTTCATCTCCTGTCCCGCCAACGGCACCGGCATCTGCGCCGGGCGCCCCTTCGGCACCTATGACAATATCCAGCGTGCCGAGGCGAAGGGGCTGGAATTCGCGCTGAAGCTCAAACCCGTCGAGGCATTCACCGTTGCGGCGGCCTATACGTGGCTGGATGCCGAGAACCGGTCGGTCGGCACCGCCAATTTTGGGCGCAAGCTGCAGCGGCGGCCGGCGGACAGCATGACGGTCAACGCCGATTATCGCTGGGCGTTCGGGCTGTCGACCGGGGCGACGGTCACGATGATCGGCGACAGTTTCGACAATGCGTCGAACACGCGGCGGCTGGACGGTTATGTCCTGACCGACCTGCGTGCGGCGTTCCCGATCACTGATCGGGTAGAGGTCTATGGCCGGGTCGAGAATCTGTTCGACGAACGCTACCAGACCATCTTCCAATACGGTACGCCGGGCCGCGCCGCCTATGGCGGCGTCCGCGTCCGCTACTGATCCGATGCAGCCCCTCGCCGAATTCTGCGCGCATGGTGGCCGGGTGGCCGCCGCTGCGCGTGCGTTCGGCGGGGGCGACTGGATCGACCTGTCGACGGGGATCGCACCCTGGGCGTATCCGCATGGCGACTTCCACCTCGGCCGCTTGCCCGAACCGGGCGAGCTGGCCGCGCTGGAGGCGGCGGCGGCCGATGCGTTCGGTGTCGCCCATCCGGCGCAGGTGGTGGCGGTGCCCGGTACCGACCTCGCGCTGCGGTTGCTGGCAGTCGTGCTGGGCGCGGAGCGGCCGGCGGTGGTGCGGCCGGGCTATGCCGGGCACGCCGCAGCATGGAGCGAGGGGCGCAGCGTCGCGGCGCTGGCCGATCCGGGTGATGCCGACCTGCTGGTACTGGCGTCGCCCGCCAATCCCGATGGCCGCGTGACCCCGCCCGACCAGCTGCGCGCGCTGTCCGGGCGGATGACGGTGGTCGTCGACGAAGCCTATGCCGATCCGGCACCCGGCCTGTGCGGCGAAGCGTCGGACCGGCTGATCGTGCTGCGGTCGTTCGGCAAATTCTATGGCCTTCCCGGCGTCCGGCTGGGCTTCGTCATCGCCGGGCCGCGCGTTGCGGGCGCGCTGCGGCATCTGCTGGGCGACTGGCCGGTATCGCTGCCGGCGATCACGCTCGGCACGGCGGCCTATCGCGATGCCGGATGGCGCGCGGAACAGGCCGAGCGGATCGAGACGGTCGGCGTCCTGCTCGATTTCGCGCTGTCGCGGCTGGAGCGGGTCGGTGCTGCGCCGCTGTTCCGGCTGGTCCGGACGGCCGACGCCCACGGCCTGTTCCGTCATCTGTGCAACCATGCCATTTTGACCCGCCCGTTCACCGACCGGAACGATACGCTGCGTATCGGCCTGCCGGTCGACGGCTTGGCGCTGACCCGCCTGACCCACGCCCTGTCGGAGTATCCCCGTTGACCGAGACCGCAGCCGATCACGCCCGCCACAATGCCCGGATGCAGCGCATGGCGGTGGC
>CAJYRU010000048.1 GCA_913777295.1 uncultured Sphingomonas sp.
GTCGAGATCGTCGGAGAATTCATGGACGACGGCAAGATCGTCGCCGCCATCTGCCACGCGCCTTGGCTGCTGGTCGAGGCCGATGTCGTCGACGGTCGCCGCGTCACCAGCTGGCCGTCGGTGCGCACCGACCTCGAAAATGCCGGAGCCGACGTGGTCGATGAAGAGGTCGTGATCGACGGCAACCTCATCACCAGCCGCAAGCCCGACGACATCCCCGCCTTTTCGAAGGCGGTGATCGAAGCGCTGGCAAGCGAACTGGCCGAAGCGTGAGTTGAGGGCGGGGCGGGTTCAGGCCCGCCCCGTTCCCGCCGCCACAATCGTCATCCCGGCGAAGGCCGGGACCTCTCGGTAATGCAGCGACGATCCCGGCTTACGCCACCGCCACCCGCCGCCGATCCCCCATCCTGTTCAACCATGTCTGCGCGGGCCGCTCGACCCCACGATACAGCAGTTCCGACGATACGATCACCGCGACGACATAGAGCGCCAGCACCCACAAGGGCGCATCGCTCGCATCCTGCACCAGCAGCAGCTTGAACACGAACCACAGCAGGAAATGGCCGAGATAGGTCGCGTAGCTGATCTCCCCCAGCCGATAGATCGGTCGCCATTCCAGCGGGTTGCCGCGCCGGTTCGACGTGATCCCGGCCGCCAGCAACAGGCACGCAAGCGCCGCCGGCAGCGACTGCGCCTCGGGCAGCAGCTTCACCGCCCACGCCGCCGCCAGCAGGAGCGCCAGCACCACCGCGACCACCGCGACGCGGTCGCGCCCCTGCCAGCGCAGCCACAGCGCGCCGATCGCGGTGCCGGCGGCAAACTGGATCACGCAGCGTGCCACCGCAAAGCGTTGCAACTCGCTGCCCAGCCCGTCCTGCCCGCACAGCGGCAGCAGGCCGAACAGCAGCACCGCAACGAACCCGATCAGCACGACGCTCGGCAATTTGCGCCAATCGACCGCCACCGCCAGCAGCGGGAACAGCAGATAGGCGGCGGACTCGGCGGAGATCGACCAGGCGGGATCATTCCACTTCAGCGGATCGACGAACCCCCAGCTTTGCAGCAGCACGATATGCAGCGGCAGTTCGGCAAAGGGAAATCGGTCGATATTGCGGCCGGTCGCCGCCAGCACGCTGGCCAGCATCACCGCGCAGGCCAGCACGAACAGGTGGAGCGGCCAGATGCGCGCCATCCGCTTCCACAGGAACCGCCCGGCGACCGGAAAACCGCCCTCGGCAAAGCGTCGTCCCCACGACAGCCAGATCACGAAGCCCGACAGCAGGAAGAAGAAATCGACCGCCAGATACCCCTTGGCGATGGCGGATTCGACTGCTGGATGCATCTCTGCCATCGATCCGCGCAGGTGGAACAGCACGACCCACCATGCCGCAAGGCCGCGCGCACCGGTCAGCGCCTTCAGCTCGTTCATGCGGTGACCGCCTCCTTCTTCCGCCGCTGGATCGGCACCCAGGCATGTTCCGACCGTTTGCGCGCAAGATACGTGTCGAGGCCGATCTGCGCGCCGACCAGCATGAAGACGAACGGTTGAAAGGCGATGGCGACGAAATTCGCGCCGAACAGATAGACGATGTGCCCGTTCTGCAACGCCGCCGCCAGCGGCACGACCCACGCCTCGCCCTCGGCCGCCTTGGCATAGCGTCGCCGCAGCACCTCCATGCGGAACAGCCCGCCGAGATTGATGAGCAGCCACAGCGCCAGCCCCGGATAGCCCTGTTCGCCCAGCATCTCGAAATAGGCCGAGTGATAGGCACGCCCGGCATCGACCTCCAGGCTGCGCTCGACCGTCTTGTTGCCGGCTTCCCCGACCACCGCGACCTTCTCATAGCGGATGCGATTCTGGAGATAGGCGACGAAGCCCCCGCCGAACGGGTTCTGCTTCACGTAATCCAGAGTCCACATCCACACCGCCAGCCGGGTCGAAGCCGATGCGTCCGACTGGTAGGTGCCGATCGTCTCCATCCGCTGGGTAAAGGCCGATGGCAGGAACGGCACCGCCATCAACCCCGCCGCGCCCGCCAGCGCGAGATAGGTCAGCCGCCGCTTCACGTCGCGCAGCATCAGTACGCCCAGCAGCACGATGCACAACAGCCCGGTCCGCGTCGACGTGCCGACCGGGATCAGCAGGCAGGAAAAGATCAGCGCATAGCAGAAGGCACGCACCCGCCAGTCGGGCGGGAACACCGTGCCGAACCTGCTGAACCACAGGATCAGCGGGATGATGGCGATGGCGACCGTCGAGATGGTCGACCCTTCGTACAGGCCGGCATTGTTCGACACCATCAGGTTCAATTCGCCATATCCGCCGCCGGACCCCAGCGTCTTGATACCGCCCACGATGATGATCGACGCGGCGGACAGCACCATGAACAGCAGCAGCGATTCGATGCGCAGCTTCGTGCGCAGCGTCAGCGGCAGAAAGATGGCGAAGGCCAGCGCCTTCCACACCCATTCCCATTTGAACTGCGCCTCGACCGGGAAATCGGCGGTCTTGGTCGTCCAGAAACAATAGAGCAGCAGCGCCAGCATCAGGAACTGGCGCGGGGCCATCCGCGTGTCGCGCTTGTCGTCCACCGCGACCCATGCCAGCACGGCAAGGCCGCAGGCGATCAGCGAGATCGGGATCGAATTGAGCAGCAGATAGGTCAGCCGCTGCGGCGACACGATGTCGATATAGACATAGGTTAGCACGAACACGAACGGCTTGCGAAACCCCGCCGCGAACAACAGCCCCAGGAATGCGACGAAGACGAGGTCACGCACCGAAGCGATCCCTGCCTTTACGCGGTCCATCGTCACGCACCCGCTCGTCGTCGAGGTCGGGCCGCCGCAGCAACCGCCATGCCGCGACCAGCATCAGGAGGTGGGTCAGCCCCAGCGAGAAATTGTCGATCATCGGCGTGGGGCCCCTCAACGTCACCCGCAACCCTAGCAGCCACGGGTTGATGCGACGTTAAGCGATTGGCGGGGCAGGGGTCGAGCGCGGTCCGATCCGGTCGCGGCTTGCCGCCAACGTCCCTCGACACCAACGCCCCTCACCAAAAACGTCATCCCAGCGAAGGCTGGGATCTCCCGGTAAGGGAGCGAGCTCTTCGCCGCGGGATGCCCCAGCCTACGCTGGGGCGACGCTTGGAAGGAGCGCGGGCTTACCCCCGAACGATCTTGAGATACGCGTCCAGCACCGACTGGTTCGCCGTATCCCATCGATACCCCTTCGCCGCCTCATGCCCCGCCAGCCCCATGCGCCAGCGCAGGTCGGCATCCTCGCACAGCCGCGCGATCGCATCGGCATAGGCGGGCACGTCGCGCGGCGGCACCAGGAAGCCGGTCGTACGATCCTCGACCATCCCCACCGCACCGGTCGCGCGCGCGGCGACCACTGGCACGCCCGCCGCCATCGCCTCCAGCGTGACGTTGCCGAACGTCTCGGTGATCGACGGATTGAAGAACACGTCCATCGACGCGACCGCCCGCCCCAGATCGTCGCCCGCCTGGAAACCCGCGAACACCGCGTGCGGCACACGCTCGGCGAACCAGTCGCGCGCCGGGCCTTCGCCGATCACGAGGATGCGATGCTTGACCCCGCGCCGCTGCAATTCGGTGGCGACGTCCGAAAAGACGTCCAGCCCCTTTTCCAGCACCAGTCGCCCTAGAAAGCTGACCGCCACCTCGTCGTCGCCGATGCCGAGCGAGCGCCGCCAGTCGAGATCGCGCATCCCCGGGCTGAACCGCTGGTGATCGACCCCGCGCGACCAGATGCCGATCGGGGAGGTGACGCCCCATTCACGCAGCAGGTCGGCCATGCCGCGTCCGGGCACCATCACCTGGTCAGCGCGATTGTAGAACCGCTTCGACAGCGCGATCGCGACCGGCTCCAGAAAGCCGATGCCGTAATATTGCGGATAGGTCTCGAACCGGGTGTGGAGCGAGGCCAGCGTCGCGATCCCGTTGTCCCGGCCCCAGCTTAGCGCGCGATGCCCGAGAATATCCGGCGCGGAGACATGGACGATGTTCGGCGCGAACGTCGCCAGATCGGCCCGCGTCTTCGCGGTCAGCCCGCGTGCCAGCTTGTATTCGCCCCGCCCGCCGGGCATCCCATAGGCGGGCACGCTGACCAGATCGCCGGTCGGCGGAAAGGCCGGCTTGTCGGTCGTCGGCGAATAGACGCGCAGCGTGACGCCATGGTCGAGCAGGTGGCGCGCGAGCCGGTTCAGCGCCTGGTTGGCACCATCACGGACATAGTTGTAGTTTCCGCTGAACATCGCGACGCGGAGCTGGGAAGGCTTCATCCGCGTGCCCATAGCGCCGGAACGCTCCGTACGCCACCGGAACGCTCGGCCGCTCCGGCGGGTTGACCCCGCCGGTAAACAGGAGCGGACACGATGAGCGACAGCTACAAGAAGGGCCAGACCGTCAAATGGTCGTGGGGCAACGGCACCGCGGAGGGCAAGGTCGAGGAACGCTTCGACCGCCGCGTGCAGCGCACGATCAAGGGCAGCAAGATCACGAAGAACGGCACCAAGGACAATCCCGCCTATCTGATCGAACAGGACGACGGCACCAAGGTCCTGAAGCGCGGCAGCGAACTCGACTGATATTCCCCTTTCGTTCCGCATCTGCTAGGCGGGCGCCATGGCAAAACCCCAGAAGCGCTATGTCTGCCAGCAATGCGGATCGGTCTCCTCGAAATGGGCGGGGCAATGCGCCGATTGCGGCGACTGGAACACGCTGGTCGAGGATGCCGGCGCGGTCGTCACGCCCTTTTCGGCGCGGCATAAT
>CAJYRU010000049.1 GCA_913777295.1 uncultured Sphingomonas sp.
ATTATGCCACAGCTGAATTCCCGCTTACGATATTATACCCCAGTCGGCGCCAGCTATCGAGGAAGGTCCGACTTTTCATCGACCACCTCGCGGAGCACGTTCAACGGGGCCTTACTTAAAATGGACCAGATATACCCTTAAGGCTGCTACTACGTCTGAATGGTGTCGGATGTCCCGATTGGGAACGGCGAGCGAGATGACTGGCGCGTTCTCACAAGCGATCGAGTTTTGGGAACCCGTAATTTACCAGAGCAGGCGATGGCACGCAGGCTCCGCATAAACATCAAGGACGGCAGCGGAGCCGCAGTCAGCTGCCGTCGATGGGTTAAACCGGGTAGGCCACCTGCAGATCGATGACCCAGGTCACGCCGAAGCGGTCGCGGATCATGCCGTAGAGGGGCGAGAAGCCGGATGGGCCAAGCGGCTGGACCACCGTCGCGCCCTCAGCTAGCTTCTCCCAGTACACGGTGAGCGTGTCGGCATCATCCCCGCGCACGGAAACGAAGAACGGGATCGTACCCGGCGTCCATTCGCGTGCCGCGGGTACGTCGAAGGCCATGACGTGGAAGCCATCGGCTGACGCCACCTGTCCCCAGATAACCTGATCGCCCTCGGCGGGATCGGTGACGGCACGGGCGTCCGCATAGGTGATGGCCGTCAGTTCGCCGCCGAAGACGTGCTGGTAGAACGCCAGCGCCGCGCGGGCATCGCCGCGAAAGTTAAGGTGGGTGGTCGTCTTGATCGTCATGGCCGGTCCCTCTTCGTGTCTAGCAAGGACTGGTATAGGTCGCCCCAACTGACAGTTTACGGCAGTTGATTGATGGCACGATCTGACCGGCTCTTTCGGCTTCTCCAGGCGATGCGCGTAATGCCTGCGCCGATCACCGCGGCGCGCTTGGCCGAAGAGACCGGTGTCTCGCTTCGTTCGCTCTACCGCGACATCGATGCGTTGCGCGCGGCCGGCGCACGGATCGAGGGCGAGCGCGGCTATGGCTACCGGCTCGTTGAGGATTACGCGCTCCCTCCGCAGACCTTCGACCGCATCGAGATCGAAGCGCTAGCGCTCGGCTTGGCGGAGGTCCGGCACATGGGCGATCCGGCGCTCGCCGCGGGGGCGGCCTCCGTGCTCGCCAAGGTCGCCGCAACGCTGCCCGACGACCGCGAGCAGTATCTGTTGCACGCGATAAGCCGGGTCTACCGCCCAGACCCGCGCTATGCGGTGGCGTGCGACATGGGCGTTGTCCGCGACGCCTGCTGGCGGGAGGAGGCACTAAGCATCCGCTATGCCGACAGTGGGAATACTGTCACCGAGCGCACGATCCTACCGTTGTGCGTCATGCACACCGACCGGACGCTGACCCTGCTTGCCTGGTGCAACCTGCGCGAGGACTTCCGTATGTTCCGTACCGACCGGATCGTCGCGCTGCAGGCGACGAGCGTCAGCTTCCGGCCACGCCGTGTCGCGTTGCTCCGCGAGCATTTAGCCGAACTCGAAGCCCGTGAGGATGATGCCGGAGCATAGCTGTTGCACCTGAATGCCCTTTTCCTTTTGGAAACTCATAGCGGGATGCCGCACCGGCGATCGCAGTTAGCAAGAAGCCTAGCACCCCTTGCCAACAACATAGATCGACGCGGCGGCAGGCAATGCCTCCGCCACGCCCCCCGGTGCGATCCTGAAAGGTACCCGCAAAGTTGGGTTCGATACGCCAACGTGATCGGCTGGGGCTACTACTTCAGGAGTGGAGCGACCCTGACGGTTCCGATGCTGCTGGTGAGGCTTGTCGCGCTTGACCACCATTGGGCGCAAGCAGACATTGTCGTGTCGCGAAAGTGCTGACTTCCGGACGTCGCGTATGTCCCCGGCTTTCGCAACACGGGACGGTGAGAGCGGCCATAGACAAAAGCGGTGATTGCTACGCCAAAAGAAGGCGGTGGAGCGTTCGCCTGAACCGCGAAACAGGCACACTAGAACGTTCCACCTTCATGCGTAGCAGGGTCCCATGCCATGCCGCGAGCAGCACGGCTGCGAGATCGTCAGCGTCGCCGGGTTGGGCCAGTTCGCGCAAGACCCCGGCGAAGGCAGTAGTTTGTCGCTCCAGTATTTCAACCAGTGCGCCACGAAGCAACTCGCTATGCGCCGGCGACTCTGTCGCCAAATCCGGGATCAGGCAGCCGACGCCCCAATTATGTTCGTCGAGCGCGTGTTCGATGGCATCGAAATAGGCGTGGATGCGGCCTGCTGGCGGTAGCGAAGCATCGTGCAGCGTCGCGTCCATGATCCCGTCCAACCGGGCGACGTAATGCTCCAGCACGACGAGAGCGAACCGTTCCTTGGATCGGAAGTGATTGGTGAACGACCCAAGCGGCACGTCTGCGGCAGCGGCAACTTGGCGCACCCCGGTCGCCGTATAGCCGCGCTCGTGGAAGATGCGGGTGCCGGTTTCGACCAGAAGATCGCGCTGGGTAGGCGCTGGAGGCTGTGACATGTAGCCTTCCTAGGCCAATACGACCGTATTGACCACCAGCTTCGACCGTGAAATGACGTGAATCATGAGCGATCCCAATCACCATTTCGTCGATGCCGGCGGCATCCGTCTCCACGTCGTTGAGCAGGGAAGCGGCCCCGCAGTCGTCTTTTGTCACGGCTTTCCGACGACATGGGCGAGCTGGCGCCGGGCCATGCAGGCGACTGCCGAGGCTGGCTTCCACGCCATCGCGCTCGACATGCGCGGCTACGGCGACAGCGACGCGCCGGCTGACGCCAACCTGTATACGCCCTTCCACACGGTCGGCGACGTGATCGCCGTACTCAACCATTTCGAGGTCGGCAGTGCGATCTTGGTTGGGCATGATTTCGGCGCCAACATCGCTTGGAACGCGGCAATGATGCGCCCCGACCGGATCGCAGCCGTGTTCGGCGCTAGCGTCCCCTTTCTCCAACCCGGCGGTCCGAGCTTTCTTGACCAGCTCCGCGCCGCAGGTGCCGACGGCTTCTATATGTTCGACCAGATGACGGCTGAAGCCGACGAGAAGTGGGCGGACGCGGCACACAGCATCCCGGCCAGCCTCTATTGGCTGTCGGGGCAGGCACCGGAGGATGCGCGGTGGGATCCGTTCGATCCGGCCCGGCACATGCTTCGTCCCGCCCCGGGAGCTCCCACGACCATCGACCCCACCTATGTCGACGAAATGGTGGAGGCATTCGGCCGAACGGGCTTCCACGCGCCGCTGAACTATTATCGGGCGATCGACACCTTCTTTGCCGTTGCCAACCGCGCGTTCGCGGGCTGCGTAATTATGCAGCCGAGCTTCTTTCTCACCGGCGAGGCCGACGGCTTAAATGCCGTGCGTAACCCTACCGAGGCGTCGCTCCGTGAAACCTTGCCGGGACTCCGAGGCTTCCTCGCGATGGAGGGCGTAGGGCATTGGCCGCAACTCGAAGGGCCTGATGCCTTCAATGCAGCGCTGCTGCGGTTTCTCAGATCGCTAGCCTGATGCTGCGCACCTGACCAGCGATCCAGGCGGCCTCGTGCGATCAACCGGATCGCCTCCGCTCTCAGCGCATCGGCAGGATGCGTCGCGCGCCAGGAAATTGAGCACAAGCCGCAGAGCGTTGTCGCAATAGTGCTAAGTTTCGAGCGTCTCGTATGTCCCGCCTTTTGCGACACCGACATGTTGGCTTGCGCTGCTCACTGTCCCGATTGGGATCCCAAGCGGGAACGCGGATGCTATTTGCAACCGATGACAATCAGCCCAGCCCTCTCGGTGGCGTTGAACGCGATCGGCACCATCATGGACCAGGCGCATGACCCTTGGTGGATCATCGCCAGCGCAGCCGTCGCGCTTCATGGAGCCGATCCAGGTCAGGTGTCAGACGTGGACGTCCTGCTAAGCGTTGCCGACGCAAGACGCATCCTGCCAACGATCGGCATCGAGCTTCGGGGTGGATCGGCACACGAAGCGTTCCGGTCGAGCATCTTCGGAACGTGGTCCGGCACGGCGTTGCCGATAGAGTTCATGGCCGACTTTCACCGACTGTCGGGCACAGAATGGCTGCCGGTGCAGCCGACAACCCGGCAAGCCATCAAGGTCGATAACGTGGTCGTGTTCGTTCCCGAGAAGGCAGAGCTACAGGCCATGCTTGCTGCGTTTGGCCGACCGAAGGACATGGAGCGTGCCCGAAGCCTCGCGTCCGTGGCGTAGAGGCGTTTCCCGTTTTCCGATCGAATATCGGGAATCGCGATTGCCGCATTCGACCTACCATTGACGACGCTCTATCTGCTGTTTTAGTGCAGCAATACAGTGGCTGGTGGGGAAGTGACAGTGCGGTTCACGGTGGCTCTTCTATCAATAGCGGCAGGTTGCACGGGAATGGTGCACGCTCAGAGCTATCAGCCGTCGTTCCGGCCTGACGCGTTGAAAGACAGCCCCGCCGGTCGTCCTAATGAAGTTCTTGTGGTCGGTTCTCCGCACCTTTCAACGCTACCCGCCAGCTTCAAGCCAGAGATGGTAGAACCGCTTCTAAACCGCCTTGTGAAATGGCACCCCACTGCTGTCGCCAGCGAAAACATTTCCGGCCTGCAATGTGATGCGATGCGTCGCCAGCGCGAGCGACAAGCAGAGGCCGTCGAAAGCTATTGCTTTGATCCCAGTGCTGCCGGACGTGCAACCGGCCTCGACGTTCCAGCCGCCAATGCGGAGGTCGAGAAGGTGCTTGCGGCTTGGCCTGACGCGCCATCGCCAGCGCAGCGGCGTCGCCTGGCGCTGGTGTTTCTGGCGGCCGGCGAGCCAGCATCAGCTTTGGTTCAATGGCTCCGTCTGCCTACTAGCGAGCGTCACGCGGAAGGCGGGCTGACGACAGAACTGGTCGCCGATCTGCAAGCCCGAAGGACGAAGACGAACGAAACGGATCTGGTCGCGGCGCAGCTCGCCGCACGATCGGGACTGGAGCGCGTTTGGAGCGTCGATGACCAGTCGTTCGTAGGCGCACCGGTGGACGAGAAGGCATATGGCGCTGCCATAGCGCGCGCGTGGGACAATCCCGCCACCAGGGCGCGCACCGCTGCGGCCACTACGCTCTATGCCGGGATCGAGCGGACAGACGGCCTGCTCGAAATGTACCGCGCACTTAACTCTCCGGATGTAGCCGCCCAAGCGTATCAGTCCGATTGGGGCGCTGCGCTGACTGAACCGTCTGCACAGGCATATGGACGGCGCTATGTCGGGTATTGGGAGACACGAAATCTGCGAATGGTGGCGAACATCCGTGAAGTCCTTGGTCGCGCACCTGGAACAAGGTTGATTGCCATCGTCGGCGCATCGCACAAGCCCTACTACGAGGCATATCTACATCAGATGCGCGACGTGAAACTGGTCGATGTGGAACCCGTGCTTCGATAGTTTGGCTACAAGCAACGGCAATTAAAAATCATGTCGTTTCCAATAATGAACGGCAAGCGAGATGGCGCCGGCGTTCCCATTGGGAGATATCGGGGCAGGGCTGGGCCGCCCGTTACCTGCGTCCTATGAGCAGTTCGGATGCCTTGGTGATGGTGAAAACTCCATCTGTTCGACGGAAGGCGTCTTCAACGGCAACTGCCAGCTTCTCCATTACGCCGGGCTTGTCAGCGATCGGCAGACTACTGAGATAGCCCAATAGATCGATGGGATCGGTCACGCAAAGCTCGTCATCGTACCTGACCATATCGACGCTCGCGAACTCCCTCTGCATGAGCGCAAGCCCTTGCTCCGACGACAGCGGCTCCGGCCGTGGATCAGTCTCGCCTCCGAACGGTGCCCGTGCCAGCGCCGACAACTCTGCCATCGTGCCTGCCGGGTTGAGCACCACCGCCACGACACCGCCTTCGCGCGTAACCCTTGCCATCTCCCTCAGCCCGGAAGCCGGGTCTGAAAGGTGATAAAGCATGTGGATCGCGATCGTCGTGTCCATGCTGGCATCGGCCAGCGGCAGCGCAACCGCGTCAGCAACGGAAACCTCGATATCGTACCACCGCTGCATCGCCGCGATGGCGGCGCGAGCGGGGTCCACCATGCCCTCGGAAATATCGAACAGACGCAGCGTCAGGTCCGATGGCACGCTTTGCGGCGCGTTCGTCCAGAATGATCCCGCACCGCACCCAACGTCGGCGATGACGCCGCCCGCAGGCAACGGAATGTTGGTGGACAACCACTCGAACCAGTCGCCTCGACCATAGCGGGTGTGCAAGATTGACCGGGCTTTCAGCCGATCGGGGAAGCGATATTGCACATCGCGAAGATAGCTTTGCTCACTGTCCGCCATGATGACCTCGGTGATGAACTGCGGCCCGGTTCATCGCGCGCTGGAGGCCTTCGAGCAACGATTCCATCCGATGCGAACAACGATCGAGACGGCCGCGGCTTACCAATCAGGATAGTGAAACGGGAAGCCTGATGATGAGGCGTTTGTGTGCGTGCGAACCCCAATGGTCTTCTAAGTTGCAGGGTGCTGTCAGCAAAACCTGCCCGACCCCTTCATCAGTCAACATTCCTAGTAAAATCAAACTTGGAAAGCGGCGGGATGAAGGGATCAAGCCCGGCGCGGTCGAGGTCTGTGGGAAGCCTTGTCTCTCCGACAGCGTCGCGCAGCCACGGCAGCTGGCGATTAATCCTGCGTGTAACTGGCGTGTCTACGATCTCGAACGTCACACGGCGAATGGCCATTTGGGATGGATGGATGCGACCGTTCGGTAGCGGGCCGATCCAGCGGATCGTCTCGGGTCGCGAGCGGTCGGCGAAACGGACGAGGTCGGGCCAGTTCTGTAGCTGATTGCTGCCGGAGGCGAAGGTCGGCGGCACCTCGCGAACGCCGCGGATAGCAGTGATCGCCGCGATTTCGGCGCGTCTCACCTTGTAAGTGTCGCCTTTTACAAGCGGGATCAGCGATCGCGCGACGCTGCCAGGCCAATCCATGAAGTTACCAGCCCGCATCAGCGCGAACACGGAACCTTGCGGCCCCAGGTCGATGACAATAGCCTCGCCACTCTCTCGCGTTCTGATCGCTCCTGGACTTTGGATGGTCTGCGACCCCGCCTGCCACGTGCGCACCTCGATCACGCCCGAACCGCTCCTGACACCCTCGGGTGTCGCTACCTCGACTGTCAGGCGGTAGCGGTATGTGGGCAACTCCTCGTACCCAGGTGTGCAACCGGCGAACACGAGCGATGCCAGCAGCGATAGGTAGGCACCCGCCCCGCGTAAGGTACTGCGGTCCATCGGTACACCCTTCTTGACGTCCAGTCGGTGTGGATGCGGCTACAACTAGGTGTTCAGTCCCGGCATCTGGTGGATCGGGTTGACGATGAACCGATGTGGCTCTGACGTCCAGATCTTGGCGATGTATTCGTAGGGTGTGAGCCCGCCGAGCGTCTTGAGCCTACGCGCAAAGTTATAGGCGGCCATGAAGTCGGCGAGGTGCGTCCGTAGCTGGTCGTGGCTCTCGTAGTGGAAGCGTTTGACGGTCGCCTCCTTGATGGTGCGGTTCATCCGCTCGACCTAACCGTTGGTCCACGGATGGTTCGGCTTGGTGAGCCGGTGCTCGATGTCGTTGGCCTCGCAGATCATGTCGAAGCGCATCTGGCGGGACTAGGCGGTGTTGCGGTTGCGGGGCTGCTCGGCGAACTGGATGCCATTGTCGGTCAGGATCGTGTGGATGCGATACGGCACGGCTTTCAGATCGGAAGAGC
>CAJYRU010000050.1 GCA_913777295.1 uncultured Sphingomonas sp.
AGGATCGCGTGCAGCCTTCGACTCGGGTGCGACAGGTCAGTTCTCCGGCAAGAAATCCGGCACCGACAGATAGCGCTCGCCGGTGTCGTAGTTGAAGCCGAGCACGCGCACGTCGTCGGGCAGGTCGGGCAGCTTCTGCAGGATCGCCGCCAGCGTGGCGCCAGAGGAGATGCCGACGAGCAACCCTTCCTCGCGCGCGGAACGCCGCGCCATATCCTTGGCGACCGCCGCGTCGACCTCGATCACGCCATCGAGAATCTGCGTGTGCAGGTTGGACGGAATGAATCCCGCGCCGATCCCCTGGATCGGGTGCGGCCCGGCCTGCCCACCGGAGATGACCGGCGATGCCTGCGGCTCGACCGCATAGACCTTGAGCCCCGGCCATTCCTTCTTCAGCACCTCGGCAACGCCGGTGATGTGGCCGCCGGTGCCGACGCCGGTGATGAGGACGTCGATCGGCGCATCGCGGAAGTCGTTCAGAATTTCCTGGGCGGTGGTACGCACATGCACGTCGACGTTGGCAGGATTTTCGAACTGTTGCGGCATCCATGCGCCCGGCGTCTGCTCGACAAGCTCGAGCGCGCGCTCGATGGCACCCTTCATGCCCTTTTCCCGCGGGGTCAGATCGAATTCGGCGCCATAAGCGAGCATCAGTCGGCGACGTTCGAGGCTCATGCTCTCCGGCATGACCAGCACGAGCTTGTAGCCCTTGACCGCGGCGACCATCGCCAGCCCGATGCCGGTGTTGCCGCTGGTCGGCTCGATGATCGTGCCGCCCGGCGCGAGCGCGCCCGATGCCTCGGCGGCCTCGACCATGGCCAGCGCGATACGATCCTTGATCGAGCCGCCGGGGTTGGCGCGCTCCGACTTGATCCAGACCTCCGAGCCGGGGAACAGCTTCTGAATGCGGATGTGCGGCGTGTTGCCGATCGTCGCCAGGACGTTCTGGGCCTTCATGGCTGCGCTACTCCATGTTGTGGTTCGATATCGATCATGTCGGGCGGATCAAAGGTCCGCGCGCGGCGGAGTTCCGGAAAGAGCCGCGACCAGAGCAAGGTTACCGCGATGGCGCCGACCCCGCCGAACACCACCGCGCCAACCGGCCCGAGCAGCGACGCCATCAACCCGCTCTCCGCCTCGCCCAGCTCGTTCGACGCGGAGATGGTGAGCTGCGACACCGCGCTGACCCGTCCGCGCATCGCATCGGGGGTGTGGAGCTGGATCAGCGAGGTGCGGACATAGACGGACACCATGTCGGCCCCGCCCGCGACGATCAACGCGATCAGGCTGATGACGAAATCCAGATGGATCGCGCCGCCTGCCCCGACGCGGGTGATGCCAAGCAGGTCGGTGACGCGGGTGGCGATGCCGAACGTCAGGATCGCGAGGCCGAAGACGACGACCGCCGTCAGCATCTTCACGCCGACGTTCGACGTCATCGGGCGGAACGAGAACCAGATCGCGGTCGTCCCCGCGCCGATCCCCATGCCCGCCGCGAGAAAGCCCAGACCGCTGGCGCCGACATGCAAAATGTCGCGTGCGTAGATCGGCAACAGCGCGGTCGCGCCTGCCAGCAGCACCGCGAAGAGGTCCAGCGTTATCGCGGCCAAAACCAATCGGTTACGCCTGACATAGGAGAATCCGTCGAGGATGCGCTGGATCGGGTGGCGATCCTTTTGCGCGGGCGGCTGCGGCACCTTGCCGATCAGGAACATCGTCGCCAATGCGAGCGCCAGCAGCCCCGAGATGACCGCATAGGCGACGTCCGGGTGGATCGCATAGAGCAGCCCCCCGATGCTCGGCCCCGCCACCGTGCCGAACTGCCACGCGATCGAGGAAATGGCGATCGCGGTGGGCAGGCTTTCCTTCGGCACCAGATTGGGCGCCAGCGCCGAATAGGCTGGTCCGGAAAAGGCGCGCGCGACGCCGATCAGCACCGCGGCGCCGAACAGGAACGGCAGCGAGAGCTGTCCCGACCACGTCAGCAGCCCGAGCATCGCGGCATTGCCGACCAGCAGGGCGGTGGTGCCACGCACGATCCAGCGCCGGTCGACACTGTCCGCGACCAGCCCGACGACCGGGGTGAGCAGGAACAAGGGCACGAACTGCACCAGGCCGATCATGCCGAGCATGAACGCGGCCTGCCGGATGTCCATCGTCTCGCGCGCGATGCCGTACACCTGCCAGCCGATGATGATCGCCTGCGCGCTGACCGCGATCGTGCCCGCGAACCGCGACAGCCAATATGCCCGGAAATCGGCGATCCTGAGCGGATGCACGGGGGCGGGCGGATCGATCGGCGCATTCATCCACGCCGGACTACCGCTGCCCCCAATCCCTTGCAAGACGGTGGGGTTTGCAGTCTGCACCGTGCCGTGGCTATAGGCCGCTACGTCTTCCAAGAAACGAGGTAGTGTCCATCGTGGCAAAAGCCCCAGCACGCAGCGAAGCACCGGCTGCCGATCCGCAGAAAACGAATCGCGAGCGGCCCGCCGACCCGCGCCCCTATGACGCGAGCAAGGACGAGCTGCTCAAATTCTACGAGGACATGCTGCTGATCCGCCGCTTCGAAGAGAAGGCCGGGCAGCTTTATGGCCTGGGCCTGATCGGCGGCTTCTGCCACCTGTATATCGGGCAGGAAGCCGTGGCGGTCGGGCTGCAATCGGCGCTGACCGAGAAGGACTCGGTGATCACCGGTTACCGCGACCACGGCCACATGCTGTTGTGCGGGATCCCGCCCAAGGACGTGATGGCCGAGCTGACGGGGCGCCAGGCCGGCATCTCGAAGGGCAAGGGCGGCTCGATGCACATGTTCAGTGTCGAGCATAAGTTCTACGGTGGCCACGGGATCGTCGGTGCTCAGGTGTCGCTGGGCGCCGGGCTGGCGTTCAGCCACAAGTACAGCAACGATGGTGGCGTGTGCCTTGCCTATTTCGGCGACGGCGCGGCCAACCAGGGGCAGGTGTACGAAAGCTTCAACATGGCCGAGCTGTGGAAGCTCCCGATCATCTTCGTGATCGAGAACAACCAATATGCGATGGGCACCAGCGTGAACCGCGCCTCCGCCGAGGATCAGCTCTATCGCCGTGGCGAGAGCT
>CAJYRU010000051.1 GCA_913777295.1 uncultured Sphingomonas sp.
ATGACATTCGACCCCTTCGCCACCGCCCAGCCGGACAGGTTCATCACGTCGGACGCATTCGCGCCGCAGCCATCGAGGTCGTCACCGTCGGCGATCGGCCGTCCCGTCCCGCACAGGAAGATATCCAGTTTGTGGCGTGACGAGCCGCTGGCGTACGGCAAGGGAGCATCCAGGACGTCGCGGTTGATGAGCCATTGCTTCTCCAGCCACTCCCCCGTCTCGCGGACCACATCGTCCATCGAGCGTTGCTGGCGGGCGATGGTCTGGTAGAAATCGCCTTCGGTCTTCTTGCCGTACCAGATCGCGAAATGCTGGGTCGTATGGACGGCGAGCGATCCGTCGGCGACGCGTTCGGGCGAGGTCAGCCCGTCGCGATACACCAGATCGTAGCTGGCGGGGTCCGCTGCCGAGGGATGACGGGCCTGTTCGGCGTCGATCAACGCCCGATCCGCATCGGAGAAGGACTCGGCGCGGAACTGGCGACGGCAGCCATCAGCCATGTCGAGGATGACGGTCTGCCGCGCCTCGCCATAATCCTCGACATAGGCCTGGACCAGGCGTGCCGAGAATGGCGCCCCGGTCACGATCCCCGGCGCATCCTGCGGATGATCGCGTTCCTGGGTCGACTTCGGAGTCCATGTCCGTGCTTCCGCCTGGGTCCATGGAGAGCGGGTCGAGCGGCTCTGGCAGTTGAACGTCGCCGATTGCGCCTGCGCCATCGTATAGCCCTTGATGCCGACGGGCGCCGACGCGGTGGCGGTTTCGCTGCCGCCACCGCTGCCGCCGCACCCGGCAAGCATCGACATCAGCGCCGCGGCGCCGGCTGAACGATAGTTTTTCATGGCTCTCCTGACCCGTTCGTATTGCTGTTTCTTTCGTCGTTTCTTCTTGTCGTTATTGGCGCCGCCAGCGTCGTCATTACAGACGGGCGGTAAGGCCCACCCGCAACGTACGGCCGCGTACCGTGTAGAATGCGGGAAAAGTATTCATGTCTTGGCCGATCGAATAGAATTCGTCGAACCCGATCATCGGCGGATCCTTGTCCAGAAGGTTCTGTACGTTGAAGCGCAGATCCAGATTTTTATTGACCGCCACGTTGATCGCGGCGTCGAAATAGCTGAACCCGGGCAGATTTTCGAATAGTGGGTAGGTATCCGCGTTGTTCGAGCGCGGTTGCGCCGCGAGCACGGTATCCTTGGAAAGTTTCGAGATCTTCGTCGAGCCCGTGTAGCGCCACGTGAGGCCGATACCGCCCTTCACCCATGGCAAGGCCCAGTTGACGGATGCGACATGCCGCCACTTCGGCGAAGGCTCACCACAGGCGAAGCCGAAATAACCGTTACATTCCCATTTGGGCGTGTTCGGCGCGAATTGGCGGCTGAGCTTCGTCGCCAGCGTGCCGTTGAAGTTCAGATTGAACGTGCCGGCGTTGTCGGCGATGCCAAGCCGTCGCGGATCGAGATTGTAGGTGAGATTGACGTCGACCCCGCGGCTCTTCGTCTGGCCGGAATTGCTGTACCGGGCATCGATTTCCTTGACTTGGCCGCTGTTCGGATCGCGCCGGTATATGCCGCACCAGAATTCGATCTTCTTGTTGTAGCATTGATCGAACGCCTGCCACCAGCGCGACCATTCGAAGGCGCCGTCGATCGTGATGCTGTACCAGTCGAGCGTCGCCGAAAACCCCGGGACGGCCGCCGGCTGAAGCACCAGCCCGGCGGTGATGCTGCGTCCACGCTCCGGTTGCAGGGTGGGGTTGCCGCCGTTGATCAGGATCGCGGGGCACTGACCGCTGGTGTTGCAACCATCGTAGTTCGTGAGCGCATCATACTGCGCGCGCGTCATGCCGATCGAGCATTGATCGAACGTATAGCGCTGCACGGTGTTCGCGCCGTTGCCCCGCGGTGGCGCGCACAGATCGAGCGCGAACGTATTGGGATAGCGGTTCTCGGCCTCAAGGCGTTCGAGCACGGGCACGCGCAACGAGCGATTGTAGCTGCCGCGGAACCGCAGTCCTTCGGTCGGCGCCCAGGTGCCTTCGACCTTCCAGGTGTGTACCAGTTTCTCGTAGGTCGTATAATCCGAGATGCGGTAGCCGCCGTTGATCGACAATTCGTGGAAGAACGGTCGCTTCTCGATCAGCGGAATGTCGATCTCGCCGGCCAGCTCGCGGACGCGGGCACGCCCGTCGAACTGGGTCCAGATGTCCCACACACCCGAACCGCGCGATTGCGAGCGCACGTTGCGCTGCTCCGCGACGAGCGCGAAGCCGATCCCGTTGGTGGCCAGCGGGCTGGTGAGGCCATAATCGCCGAGCGTGCCCGAGAGCACCCCCATCAGCACCGTCAGATCGTTCTGCTGCCAGCTGCGCCCCGTGCCGGTGAGGTAGGAGAAGGCGGCATCGGTCAATCCGCCGGTGCGGAAGGGATCCACTGGCACGCAGGCGGGATCGGTGCCATCGATCTTCGCGAGGCAGGTGGGCACGCCGTTGACGTTGCGGACCTGAAGGCTGCGCGCGAACTGATCGAAATCGTACGTGTAGGTGTTGGTCGTCGAATTGCGGAAGATGTCGCGGGTGCGCAGGTAGCTGGCCTCGAAGCGGATCGAGTCAATGACGGTTCCGCTCACCGCGGCCGAGGCACGCCAATTCCACACCATCGGCTGCATCTTCTGGATGAAATTGTCCTTCCAGACGATGACGGTCGCCGGATCGGCCAGCGCCGTCGTCCCCGCCGCGGCACCACAGATGATCTGCGCCTGCTGCGCGCTCATGAACGGGTTGTCGCAGTTGATGCGGACATCCCCGGTGTAGAAGGCGTCGGTGACGGCGATTTCGGCTTTCTGCCGCGAATGCTGGAACAGGAAGCTGCCGTTGAACTTCACATCGGCGAACAGGTCCGCAGATACGAAGCCACCGGCGTTCACCGTCCGATCGGCGCGCTGGATGAAATTGTCCCGTGGCACCCGCGTTTCGTCATTCACGTCATAGGGCCGGAAGGTGCGCGAGCCATCCCTGGCGGTCGCGTAATCGACGTTGTTCACGCTGAAGCGATTGTAGGGATTGTAGGTGCTGCCGTCGCAGGCATAGGTGTCGTTTCGGAAAACCTCGACGTTCAGCGGGTTTACCCGCAGCGGACACAAGGTGGTGTCCAGCTCCGAGAAGCGGACCGGCTTGGCCTCCTTGTAGGTCACGAAGCCGCTTATGTTCACCTTGTGGTCGAACAGATCCTTGCCGGCGGCGAGGGAGGCATAGAAGTTGCCGCCGCCAAAGAACCAGTCGGCCGGGCGGCGATATCCCGCCGCCTGGCCGATCCGCAGCATCGTCGCATTGTCGTTGTGATGCTGGATCCCGCTGGCCTCCGCATCCAGCGTCAGGCCGTTGAAGCGGCGTTTCAGGATGAAATTGACCACGCCAGCGACCGCATCGGAGCCATAGACCGCCGAGGCGCCGCCGGTGAGCACGTCGATACGCTCGATCAGCGCGCCGGGCACGATGCCGACGTCATTGTCCATGCGCTGACCGTTGAGCAGCGTCAGGGTACGGCCCACCCCCAGCCGCCGAAGATTGATGCCCGCGCGGCCCGCCGTCCAGCCGTTACCCTGAAGCCCCAGCATCGGCGTGATCTGCGGGATCTGCGACAGCGCATCCTCGACCCGCGCGAGCCCGCGTTCGCGCAGGAAGGTTTCGTCCACGACCGTGATCGGCGCATTGCTGACCATGTTCGGTCGTACGATCCGCGTCCCGGTTACGACGATATCGCTCTTGTCGGTGTTTTTATCGTCGTCCGGCGCCGGGGCACCGGATATCGTCGACGTTCCTTGATCGGTCGACGTGCTGGCGGTCGTCTCGCTCTGCTCGTTGTTTTGAGCATAAGCGGCTGGCGCCATCAATGCTGCCAAAGCTGCCCCGCCGAGCAGCGACAATCGTGCCGTCCCCATGTGCCCCGTCCCTGATGTTGTATTCTTATGTTCATGGTTGGATCATGATTCGGGATTGCCGTCAAGATATGTTATACAATTGGTGGCTAGAGGA
>CAJYRU010000052.1 GCA_913777295.1 uncultured Sphingomonas sp.
CGACGGGGTTGCAGGCGGTCGGGCTGGAGCGCGGCGACCGGGTGATGCTGGTCAGCGAGAACCGCCCCGAATGGTGCCTGTCCGATCTGGCGATCATGGCCGCGGGCTGCGTGACCGTGCCGACCTATACCACCAACACCGAGCGCGACCACGCGCACATCATCGAGAATTCGGGCGCGAAGGCGGTGATCGTGTCGACCGCGAAGCTCGCCAAGGGGCTGATGCCCGCGATCCTGCGCTCGATCCGCCCGCAGATGCTGATCGGGATCGAGCCGATGCGGCTCGGGCAGACCGCGATCGACGTGCACGACTGGCGGACGCTGATCGAGCAACATCCTGCCGAGGTCGCCAGTGTCGCGGCGCAGGCCGATTTCGCGCGCAGCGATCTCGCCTGCATCATCTACACCAGCGGAACCGGCGGCGCGCCGCGCGGGGTGATGCAGCATCACGGCGCGATCCTGCACAATGTCGCGGGCTGCTCGGCGGTGGTGGCCGAGGATTTCGGCTGGGGCGACGAGGTGTTCCTGTCGTTCCTGCCGCTCAGCCACGCCTATGAGCACACCGGCGGGCAGCACTTCCCGATCGGGATGGGCGGGCAGATCTATTATGCCGAGGGGATCGACAAGCTCGCCGCCAATATCGAGGAAGTGCGCCCGACGATCATGTTCGTGGTGCCGCGGCTGTTCGAGGTGCTGCGCACGCGGATCAGCAAGGCGATCGAGCGGCAGGGCGGCCTGCCCGCCAAATTGCTCGCCGCCGCGCTCGATATCGGGGCGAAGCGCGATGCCGGGCGGCTGCGGCTGGGCGACCGGCCCAAGGCGCTGCTGGTCGACACGCTGTTCAAGCCGAAGATCGCGCGCAAGTTCGGCGGGCGGATGAAGGCGATGATCTCGGGCGGCGCGCCGCTCACCCCGGAGGTGGGGGTGTTCTTCCAGTCGCTGGGCGTCACCTTCCTGCAGGGCTATGGCCAGACCGAGGCGGCACCGGTGATCTCGTGCAACCGCCCGAGCGCCGGGGTGACGATGGACTCGGTTGGTCCGCCGCTCGCCGATACCGAGGTGAAGATCGCCGACGACGGCGAAATCCTCGTCAAGGGCGAGCTGGTGATGCACGGCTACTGGCGCAACGAGGCCGAGACCGCGCGGGTGCTCAAGCATGGCTGGCTGCACACCGGCGACATCGGCGAAATCGATGCCGGCGGGCGCATCCGCATCACCGATCGCAAGAAAGACCTCATCATCAACGACAAGGGCGAGAATGTCGCGCCGCAGAAGGTGGAGGGGCTGCTGACGCTCCAGCCCGAGATCGGGCAGGCGATGATCGCGGGCGACCGCAAGCCGCATATGGTGGCGGTGCTGGTCCCCGATGCCGAATGGAGCGCGGAATGGGCGGCGGCGCACGGCAAGCAGGGCGCGGTGCTGGCGGAGGACCCGGCCTACCGATCTGCAATGCAGGCGGCGGTGGACCGGACCAATGCGATGCTGTCGGTGACCGAGCGGGTGCGGCGGTGGATCCTCGCGGATGCGCCGTTCTCGATCGAGAACGAGCAGCTGACGCCGAGTTTGAAGATCCGGCGGCATGTATTGCGGCAGGTGTATGGCGCGCGGCTGGATGCGCTGTACGGGGCGGGATAGTTAATGCCGTCGCCCCTGCGCAGGCAGGGGCCTATGTCTGCTTAGTCGGTGTGTGCGGGTCCGGACACAGTGGCCGGTCGTGTGTCCACGCCGTCCCGCGTGACGCGACAGACATGGGCCCCTGCCTTCGCAGGGGCGACGGCGGGTTACATGTTGATCTTTTCCCACAGGTCTTCCCAATCGGGATTCATCTTACCGATCAGGTTGAGCTTCCATGCGCGCTTCCATTTCTTCAGCGCCTTCTCACGCGCGATCGCCGCAAGCATCGTGTCGTGCTGCTCGACATACACCAACCGCGTCAGGCCATGTTCGCGGCAGAAGTCCGAGCCACGGCCTTCGCGGTGCTGCTGGACGCGCGCTGCGAGATGGCCGGTCACGCCGGTGTAGAGCGTGCCGCTGGGTTCATCGGTCATGATGTAGACCCAAGGCATCGGGCGGCAGCGTTCCGGGAGAGAGACATTGGCCCCTGCCTGCGCAAGGGCGACGGTCAATTACCGGCGCTGACCCGCCAGATCGTGTTGCCGACATCGTCCGCGACCAGCAGCGCGCCGGCCTTGTCGGTGATGACGCCGACCGGGCGACCGTGCGCCTCGTCGTCCTTGTTGAGGAAGCCGGTCAGCACGTCGACGGGCCTGGCGCCCTTCACCGGCCAGCCGCTCGCGTCAAAGGGCACGAACACGACCTTGTAGCCCGACAGCGGCTTGCGGTTCCACGATCCGTGCTCGCCGATGAACGCGCCGCGCGCGAAGCGGTCGCCGAGCTTCGCGTCCGCCGCGAAGGTCAGGCCGAGCGCGGCGACGTGCGGACCCAGCGCATAATCGGGGCGCTTGGCATATTGCTGCAATTGCGGGTTCTTGGGCTCGACGCGGGTGTCGATATAACCGCCCCAGTAGTACCATGGCCAGCCGAAGTGATCGCCCAGCTCGACCGCGGTGAGGTAATCGGGGACGAGGTCGGAACCGAGCATGTCGCGCTCGTTGACGACGGTCCACAGCCGGTTGGTGCCGGGGACCAGCGCCATGCCGTTGGCGTTGCGGATGCCGGCGGCGAAGACGCGATATTTCTTGCTGTCGGGATAGACCTGGAGGATCGCGGCGCGGTCGTGCTCGGCGTCGAGCCCGTCGTCGGCGATGTTGGTCGCCGAGCCGACCGAGACGTAGAGCGTCTTGCCGTCCTCGGCGACGATCACGTTGCGCGACCAGTGGTTGCCGCCGCCGGGATAGCGGACGACTGTCTCGGGGCGCGCGGTGATCTTCGTCTCGCCGTCGCGATACGGCACGCGGACCAGCGCATCGGTGTTGGCGATGTAGAGCTGCCCGCCCAGCAGCGCCATGCCCGACGGCGAGTTGAGCCCGGTCAGGAACGGCGTCTTCACCTCCGCCACGCCGTCGCCGTTCGCATCGCGGAGCAAT
Source organism: uncultured Sphingomonas sp. (assembly GCA_913777295.1). GTDB lineage: Bacteria > Pseudomonadota > Alphaproteobacteria > Sphingomonadales > Sphingomonadaceae > Sphingomonas. Next base: position 3,047 of record CAJYRU010000052.1, read on the forward strand.
GTGATGCGGTTGGCGGACGGCACGC
>CAJYRU010000053.1 GCA_913777295.1 uncultured Sphingomonas sp.
AAGGTCACCTTCACCCGCGTGCCGACGCTGGACGAAGTGCCCTATCCGGTGAAGATGGAACCGAACCTGGTGGTCGAGTTCTACTCGCGCTAACTCGCGCTGAGCCAAGGTCCAGCGAAGCTGGACCGAGGCAAAAATTCGGCGCGAGCGGCCGGCGGGGCCAAGGCCCCGACCGACGACGCGGGCTTCGCCCGCGGCGCTGGCAGAAACAAAAGGGCGGCCCCGCAAGAGGCCGCCCTTTCTGCGTCTTTACGCCAAGCGCCCCGCGTGCCCAACCGCAGGAAGCTCCAGCCTGCGCTGGAGCGACGGAATACGGCAGATGGCGAGCAGCAGGCAGGCGGATCATACCTCAACCTACCCCGCCACAACCGTCATCGCGGCGAAGGCCGGGATCTCCCAATTACAAAGCGCCGAACTCTCCCCAAGCGCTTTACTAGGCCCGGCCCCCACGCCACATTTGCTCGCACTCAAAACGCGAGGTTCCATGCGCCGCCTGCCGATCGCCTTCATCGCCCTGCTCCTCGCCACCCCCGCCGATGCGCAGACCACGGCGCCCCGCGACAATCCCGAAATGGCGAGGATGTTCGCCGAGGATCAGGCTGTGCGCGAAAACGTCAAGCCCGAACAATATGCGGACATGGCGTTCGTCCGCAAAATGATCGCCGACGATGCCGCCCGCCGGACGCGCGCCCGCGCGTTGCTCGACACAGGCAAGCTGACCACTGCCGAGGATTACTATGCCGCCGCCTTCGTGTTCCAGCACGGTGCGCAGCCGGACGACTTTCTCCTCACCCACACCCTCGCCCTTGCAGCTGCCGCGCGCGGCAGGAAGGATGCCAGCTGGATCGCTGCCGCCACGCTCGATCGCTATCTCCAGAATATCGGCCAGAAGCAGATCTACGGCACCCAGTTCCGGCGCACGGGCAGCGAGCCGATGACGCAGGACCCCTATGACCGCGCACTGATCCCCGATGCGCTGCGCACCGCGCTCGGCGTGCCGGTACAGGCCGAACAGGACAAACGGCTCGCGGGGATGCAGGCGAAATAACCCGCTTTCCTGCACACCGCCCCTTCGCCCCGATCGTTCGGGCGGCCCGCCGCTACAGCCCGCTCGCCCGCAACTGCGCCCGCAAGCCAGCCCGTGTCCGCTCGTCCACCGGCGGCAATTCGCGCGCCGCCTTACCCTTGCGCAGTCGTGCCCGGTCCCGTTCGTCGGGCGACACCACCCGCACGCGCACCGGCACCACGCCTGACCCGCGCACGCCCAGCGCTTCGGCCGCGCCCTTCGACAGGTCGAGGATGCGCCCCCGCCCGGTAAACGGCCCGCGATCGTTGACCCGCACGATGATCCGTCGCCCGGTGTCGAGCGCGGTCACCTCGACATAGCTCGGCAGCGGCAGCGTGGTGTGCGCCGCGCTCACCCCGCCCACGCGGAACCGCTCGCCATTGGCGGTCCGCCGGCCCGACTCGCTGCCATACCAGCTGGCCAGCCCCAGCATGTCATAGGTCGGGTCCGCTGCCGGAGTGTAGGTCACGCCCCGTACCCGGTACGGCGCACCGATCTTGACCGCCGCATCGCTGACCGGGCGATAGTCGCCGCCGGCGCAGGCCGACAGCGCCGCCGCCAGCACGACCCAGCCGCGCTTCATCGTGGCACCGGGGCGGTCTTGATCGGTGGCAAGGGCGGTGGCGGTATCTGTATGTCCGGCATGGCCATGCCGTCCGCGCGGGTCATCCGCTCCCCGGTGCAGCGGAACGCCAACAGCCGCATCGGCTGCGTCCATGGACCCAGGATCGTCAGCACATCCTCGTCCTCGCGCAGGATCGTGATCCCGGTCGCCGTCGGATAGCGCCGTGCCGCCCGCGCCGCGATGGCGGTCAGCCGCGCCCGGCACGCCGCCGCATCGGCCAGTACGGCCTCGCCCCGGAACACACCTTCGCCACCGACGAACGCCGACCTGTGGGGCAGCGCCTCGATCGGCAGGGCCAGCGGCTTGCCCGCCGGCAGGAACATCATCTGCCCGGTACCGCGAGGCCGTACCGGCGGCGAATAGATGGCGGTCAGCGGCGCCGCACCGTCGCCCTCGCCGGCAGCACATCCGGCCAGCGACAGCATGACCGCAACGAACCCTCTGCGCATCGTTCCTCGCGTCGAACCCATCGTTCGGACGATAGCGGCGGCGACCGCGCAGCGATACCCACCCCCTTGCCGATACCCACCCGCGCCCGCTACCCCGCACGCCATAAGGAGACACCCCATGAAGACCCGCGCCGCCGTCGCATTCGAAGCGAAGAAGCCTCTCGAAATCGTCGAACTCGACCTCGAAGGGCCGAAGGCCGGCGAAGTCCTGATCGAGATCATGGCAACCGGTATCTGCCATACCGACGCCTACACGCTCGACGGGCTGGATTCGGAAGGCATCTTCCCGAGTGTGCTGGGCCATGAAGGCGCCGGCATCGTCCGCGAAGTCGGCGCGGGCGTTACCAGTGTCGCGGTCGGCGATCACGTGATCCCGCTCTACACCCCCGAATGCCGCCAGTGTAAGTCGTGCCTGTCGGGCAAGACCAACCTGTGCACCGCGATCCGCGCGACGCAGGGCAAGGGGCTGATGCCCGACGGCACGACGCGCTTCAGCTACAAGGGGCAGCCGATCTTCCATTACATGGGCTGCTCGACCTTCTCGAACTTCACCGTCCTGCCCGAGATCGCGGTGGCGAAGATCCGCGAGGACGCCCCGTTCCAGACCAGCTGCTATGTCGGCTGCGGCGTCACCACCGGCGTCGGCGCGGTGGTCAACACCGCCAAGGTGCAGGTCGG
>CAJYRU010000054.1 GCA_913777295.1 uncultured Sphingomonas sp.
GCGGTGGAGTGGGCGCAGCAGCCGCGCCTGACCTACCCCGAAGCATGGAATCGCCGGCGGATCGAGGGATGGGCCGTCGTCCAGTTCGATGTCGCGCCCTGGGGCGAGGTCGGGAATACCCGTGTGCTGGCGAGCGAGCCGGCCGAGGCATTTGGCCAACGCGCGATGCAGGTCGTGCGATCGGCCAAGCGGCCGCCCTCGCCGACCGGTGCCAGCGGTTGCATCAAGCGAGTCCGGTTCGCCATCCGCCCCGACGAACAGCCCGGCGCCGAGGCCGCCGAAGCAGACACGCCGCCGCAGTAACCCGGTATCGGGCGTCAGTCGTCGCTCTCGTCCATATCGGCCGGCGAATGGACCAGAATGTCCCCCGGCTGGCATTCCAGCACCCGGCAGATCGCATCGAGCGTCGTGAAGCGGATCGCGCGCGCCTTGCCGGTCTTCAGGATCGACAGGTTGGCCAGCGTGATGTCGACCGCCTGCGCCAGTTCGGTCAGCGTCATGCGCCGGGCCTGCAATACTTCGTCTAGGCGGACCAGCACCGCCATCAGACCGTTCCCTCCAGGTCTTCGCGCAGCGCCGCGCCCTCGGCAAAGACGCGGGCGAGGATGAACGCGACCAGCACCGACAGCCAGCCACCGATCGACACCGACGATCCGTCGACCCGGATGCCCAGCCCGGCAAAGTTCGGCACGATCAGCAGCAGCGGCACGTCGAGCAACTGGATCGCCAGCAGTGCCCAGCCGATCGCCCGCACCCGTCGCGCATTCGGCGATGCAAAGGTTTCCCCCGCCAGCACGGTGCCGATGATCGCGATAAGCCGCGAAAAGATGATATGTGCGGGAACCGAGGCCGCGACGCCCAGCAGCAGCAGCGCACGGATGCCGATCACGATCCGTTCGACATCAACCGCCGGATATTTCGCCGCAATCCGCCCGGCCAGCAGGTCATGGAACGGAACACTTGCCAGCATTGCCAAGAGGAATGCAGCGGCAAAGGCGATGTTGAGGACCAGCAGGATGCGCAGCACCACGACGGTGAATCGCAATATCCGGTCACGCCGCACCATGCAGCCTCCTTCCTCGCCCAGCTCGAACGCTACGTCGTATATCGATAATCGGCAATAGCCGTTGCCGCCCGGCTTACGTCCGGCGGACCTGACCGTGCAATCGTACTTCCAGCCGATCGACCATGCGGTCGCCGCGATCGGCGAAGATCGGGGCCAGCTTGCCCTGCGGTGCCGCCGGACCGACCATGAAGGCGGCGGTGGTGCGCGACTCGCGACCATCCGCCCAGCGATAGCGCGCGTCGATCGCGATCATCGGCACGAAGAAGGCGCGGTCGCTGGCGTTCACAATGTTCACCGCGTCGCGCGGCAGCGCCATCGTCGCCTCCAGCGTGCGGCGCTCGCCTGCGTTGAGGGCGAACGGATCGAGGCCGCGCTTGTCGCCATTCTCGAAGAATGCCGCGATCTGTTCGTCCTGCCGCGCATTGGCGGTGATCAGCAACGTAGCGATCCGGACCTCCGCGACCGGCATCGGGGCCGGGTTGCCGACGGTCAGGTCGAAATCGAGCAGCGCGCGATCACCCTCCAGCCCGACCCGCAAGGGAGCGAGCTGGAATTCAAGGAACGGTCCGGCAGTCGGTGCGACCGGTGCCGGCGGAGGCACGGGCCGCGTTACCGGCGCAACCGGCGCAACCGGCGGCCGGACGCGGTTCGGCGCGGGAACGACCGGGGCAGCCTCCGGCACAACGTCCGGAACGGCTGGCGACGCGGGAGGCTCCTGCACCATCGGTGCCGGCTCGTACCACTTCTCGGGCGCACGGCGGCGACGGCTTAGGACAAACGCGACCCCGCTGGCAACGACGACGCCGCCCATAAACCAAACCCACCACGGGATCGCCTCGGCCGTCAAGGGCGGGGCGCGCAACACAATCTCCGAAGGCATCGGGCTAGGCTGCGCGGACGGCGTCGCCGTCGGCTCGGGCACAAAGACCGGCGGCCCCACATACGTCGGCTCGGCCGTTGGCACCGCTTCCGGCTGCGGACGCGGTGTCGGGCTAGGCGTCGGGCGCGGGGCTGTCGGCGCGACGGTCGCGCGCGGGGCTGTCGGCGCGACGGTCGCGCGCGGAGTCGGCGTAGCGACGGGACGCGGAGCCGCGAGGGTCGCTCGCGGCGTCGGCGTCACGCGCGGGGTCGACGTCGCGGCCGGCGTCGGCGACGGGGTCGGCACCGGCTGCGGCGTGATGTCGTAGATCGGGATCGACCCGCCGGGCGACGTCTGCTGCGCGGCGGCGGGCACGGCGAGGATCGCGACGAGGGCCGCGAGCGGAAGCTGGAACTGCATGACACCCCTCAACCGGGGTTTTTGCGTCCGCGTCAGCCTGTCGCGACACGATATACGACGAAGCGAGCCATCGGCACGCCCAACCGAAAACGCTTGTTCGTCGCGTTGACATGCCCCGGCACTGCTTCTATAGAGCCAGCTTGCTTCAGGACCGGGAAAGAATGCGTCGTCGCGCAGCGCATTGCATGAATAGGCCTGTCGCCATTCCAGGACGCTCGATCAGCTGCGGCCCCCAGTGGGTGACGCGGCTTTCGTCGT
>CAJYRU010000055.1 GCA_913777295.1 uncultured Sphingomonas sp.
GGACGAGGCGCTGAAGGCCGAGGTCGCGGATACGCCGGTGTTCACCGACATCGATCCCGACGGCTATGACGCGCTGTTCCTGCCCGGCGGCCACGGCACGATGTTCGACTATCCCGGCAGCGCGGAATTGGCGCAGCTGGTGGAGCGGTTCGACCGCGCGGGCAAGATCGTCGCCGCCGTGTGCCATGGCCCGGCGGGGCTGGTTTCGGCCAAGAAGGCGGACGGCACGCCCTTCGTCGCCGGTCGGCGTGTCGCGGGCTTCACCGATAGTGAGGAGCGCGCGGTCGGACTGGACCAGGCCGTGCCCTTCCTGCTCGAAACCCGCCTCAAGGAACTCGGCGGACAGCATGAGGCAGGCCCGGACTTCGCCCCCTTCGCCCTGCGCGAAGGCAATCTGGTGACCGGCCAGAACCCGGCGAGCGCGACCCGTACGGCAGAGCTCGTGATGGACGCTCTGAAGGATCAGGCGGCATGATCGTGCGGAACCTCCAGACCATGCTGCGCGTCGTCGATCCTGCGGCGTCGCTGACCTCCAAGGGAGACGCGTGATGGCCCGACTATTTGAACCGCTGACAGTCGGCGGGCTCAGCCTCGCCAACCGCATCGTCATCGCGCCGATGTGCCAATATTCCGCCGAAGACGGCGCGATGACCGACTGGCACCAGATTCATCTGGGCCAGCTCGCCATGGCGGGGGCGGGCGCCCTGACGATCGAAGCCACCGCAGTCAGCCCGGACGGGCGGATCACCTATGGCGATGTCGGTCTGTACGACGACCGTACCGAGGAGGCGATGCGGCGCGTGATCGACAGCGTGCGCCGCTGGTCGGACGTGCCGCTCGTCGTCCAGCTGGCACATGCTGGCCGGAAGGCGAGCTGTGCCAAGCCGTGGCATGGCGGCGCGCAGATCGCGCCGGATGCGGAAAATGGTTGGCAGACGGTCGCGCCGAGTGCGATGCCCTATGCCGAAACCGATTATGCGCCCGTCGCCCTCGACGAGGCGGGACTGGCGCGGATCCGCGATGCCTTCGCGGACGCCGCCCGACGGGCAGCGCGGCTCGGGATCGAGGCGATCCAGATCCATGCCGCGCACGGCTATCTGCTGCACGAATTCCTCTCGCCGCTCTCTAATCATCGCGAGGATGCCTATGGCGGCAGTCTCGCAAATCGGATGCGGTTCCCACTTGAAATCTTCGACGTGGTGCGCGCGGCGTTTCCCGCCAACCGACCCGTGACCGTCCGCGTTTCGGGGACCGATTGGGTCGAGGGCGGCTGGACGGCCGACGAAACCGCGCAATTCGCCGAGGCGCTGGAACAGCGCGGCTGCGCCGCCATTCATGTCTCTAGCGGGGGCCTCGATCCGCGTCAGCAGATTCCGGTCGGTCCCGGCTATCAGGTGCCGCTGGCACGGACGGTCAAGGACGCGGTCACGATGCCCGTCATTGCGGTCGGCCTGATTACCGATCCGCAGCAGGCCGAGCAGATTCTGCAGGACGGGCATGCGGACGCCATCGCCATCGCGCGCACCGCCTTGTGGAATCCGCGCTGGCCCTGGCACGCCGCCGCCGCGCTCGGCGCTTCGGTGAAGGCTCCGCCGCAATATCTCCGGTCCGAGCCGCATGAGGCGGGCCGTATCCTGAAGGAGATGACGCGATGAAACGATCCGCCACATTGCTCCTCGCCGCCGCTGCCGTCGCCTCGATCACGGTCGGAGCAACGGCCCGCGATACGGCTCCGGCTCCCCGGATAGAGCGGGTCGCAGCCTTCGATGGCGCGATGCCGACCGGCGTGACCGTCGCGCCCAATGGCCGTATCTTCGTCAACTTCCCGCAATGGGGCGACGAGGCGCCGTTCACGGTCGCCGAGCTGGTCGACGGCAAGGCGGTGGCCTATCCTGACGCCGCGACCAATCGGCCCGATTCGGCCGACCCGGCTGGTCACTTCATCTCGGTGCAGAGCGTCGTTGCGGACGGCGCGAACCGCCTGTGGGTGCTTGACACGGCGGCACCGAAATTCTCGCCGCCCCAGGCGGGTGGCGCGAAGCTGGTCGCCATCGACCTCGCGACCAACCGGGTGGTCAAGACGATCGTCCTGCCCCCAAGCGTCGTGCTGCCGACGACCTATCTCAACGACGTGCGCTTCGACCTGCGACAGGGGGCGCAGGGCACCGCCTATATCACCGACAGCAGCAACGCGGGCGTCGGCGGTATCATCGTCGTCGACATCGCCAGCGGGCGGGCGATCCGCCGCCTGTCGGGCGATGCGACGACCAACCCGGAGCCGGGCTTCACGCCGATGGTCGACGGAAAGGTGCTGATGAACCGCCCGGCCAACGGGCCTGCGACGCCGGTCGCCATCGCCAGCGACGCGATCGCGCTGAGCGCCGACGGCAGCCTGCTCTATTACGGTCCACTCTCGGGCCGCACGCTCCATGCCGTGCCCACGGCCATGCTGCGTGATCCGTCGGTTTCGGAGGAGGCGTTGGCCCGTGCGGTTCGCAGCATGGGACGCAAGGGCGCGTCGGACGGCATTGCCGAGGATGATCGGGGCCGTGTCTTCGCCGGTGACTATGAACACAATGCGATCCGGGTGCTCGATCGCGGCCGTTGGTCGACCCTGGTCGGCGATCCGCGGATCAGCTGGCCCGATACCCTGTCGATCGGCCCCGATGGCTATCTCTACTTCACCGCAAACCAGCTGCATCGCCAGCCCGGCTTTCATGACGGCCGCGACCTGCGTCGCAAGCCGTATGAACTGCTTCGCATCAGGGTCGGTAGCGGCCCGGTACTGCTGACGCGGCGTTGATACCGCCCGTTCCGGAACGGGGGGTGAGACGGGCGTCGCCGCTGAACGGCCGGATATGGGTCGCAAGCGAGGGCCATGCGCAGGCTTGCTATGACGGCGCATCGACTGTGTTAACGGTCGGGAATGGACCTGGTCTTTGGTTGGCGCAGCGCGATGCTGCTTTCCGCAACGGGCGTGCTGCTACCATTGGCGGCGGCCCTTGCATCGAGTTTACGGAACCGATTGGCGAACCGGACACTTGCGGCCCTGACGATCGTGCTGGTCGGTGTCTTTACCCCGTGGCTGATCGGGTTCGCGGGCTTTTACGACCGATGGCGCTGGCTGACGTTTCTGCCGGTCGCGGTCCCGCTGTTGGTCCCGGCGTTGCTGCGCTTCTACGTCCACGCGCTGGTAACCGACACCCTTCCGCCGCGATGGCGCGTGATGCTCATGCCGGGAGTGGCGGAATTTGCGTTTCTGGTGGTCAGTTTCTGCCTGCCGATGCCGTATAAGGATCGCTGGGCCGGCATCGCGTTTACCGTCGTGACGCCGATCCTGTCCCTCGCGCTGATCGGCAGCTTCGTGGTGCACATGGCGGCGTCGGTACGGCTGCTGCGTCGGTACCGGGCGGCGCTCGTCAATGTCGTCGGCGACGATGCGCGCTTTGCCGCCCGCTGGTTGTCGGCGGCCCTTGCGGCTTTCGCAATATTGTGGACCGTCTGGGCAGCGGTGCTAATCTGGGACTGGCTCGATCCGCTCGGCTATACCGGATTGATGTGGCTGTATCTGATGATCGCTTCGGCCGCCCTGTTCCTGGCGATCGAGGGATGGCGTCATGCCAATGCGCCGTTCCCGACCCTGTCGACGCTCGAATGCGTTCCGGCCCTACCGGCCAAGGGACCGGCACGCGACTGGCGCCGGCAGGGGGCGGAGTGGGCCGAACAGACGCGCCTGGCCGGGTGGGCCAGCGATCCCGACATCGACGTGGCAACGCTTGCCCGGCTGCTCGGCACCAATACCGCCTATCTGTCCCGCGCACTGAACGAGGGATTGGGGCAGAATTTCTCGACGTTCATCAACGGATTGCGGTGTCGCGCGGTCATGGACCGTCTGGACGCGGACGACAGTCGCGATGTGCTGACGCTGGCATTGGAAGCCGGCTTCGCATCGAAGGCCAGCTTCAACCGGGCGTTTCGCGCGATGACCGGAATGACGCCTTCCCAATATCGAACCCACGTCGCAGAAGCGAAAAAGGAAGGCGCATTGCCGGAAATGAGGCGACCGGAGGCCGGTTTGCCGTCCATTCCGGGGGCATGAACCGACGCCATCTCCTCGCGGCGCTTGCCGCGCTTCCGCTGATGTCCCGCTCCGGCTGGGCCGCCACCGCCCCCGCCACCGTCCCCGATGCTGCAGGCGCCCGCGAGGACCTGGCGGTACTGCGCGCGGCGATGGCCATCCATCCCGGACTGCACCGCTATCTGTCGCCGGCCGACGTCGCCCGCAATCTCTCCGCCTTCGACCAGGACTATGTCGCCGGCGCACGCGCCGGATCGTACGAGCGCTGTTTCCTCGCGCTGTCACGGTTCCTGACGACGATCCGCTGCGGACACAGCTATCCCAATTTCTTCAACCAGACCGATGCCGCCGTGAAGGGATTGTTCGATCGACCGACCCGGTTGCCGTTCGACTTCGAATGGATCGGGCGTTCGATGGTCGTGACTGCCGACCATAGCGGAACCGGCGCATTGCCGCGTGGGACCATCGTCGAGTCGATCAACGGACGCAGCGCCGGCGCGGTTCTCGATATGCTGATGCCCTATACCCGCGCCGACGGCCATAATGACGGCAAGCGGCGTTCGCTCCTCGGCGTGCGGGGGGCGGACGACATCGAATATTTCGACGTCTTCCAGGGGCTGCTGCTGCCGCCGGCAGCAGGCGTGCATCGCCTTTCGATCATACGACCGGATCGCCGCACGATGTCTGTCGACGTTCCCGCGATCGGTCTGGCGGCTCGGCAGGCGACGATGACCCGTGTGCGCGAGGATAGCGACGCCCCGCGCTGGACCTATCGCGTGCGACCGGACGGGGTCGCCGTCATGGATATGCCCGGTTGGGCGATGTGGAACTCCAAATGGGACTGGCGGCGCTGGTTGTCCGACCGTCTTGACGATGCGGCAACCGCGCGCGGGCTGGTGATCGACCTGCGCCGCAACGAAGGCGGTGATGATTGCGGCGATCCGATCCTGGCGCGTCTCATCAATCGCGATCTGGCCGCTTGGGCCTTCGAACCGAAAGTGCGGTTCCGCGAAGTGCCGGCGGCGCTGGCGCCTTACGTTTCCACATGGGACGATCGTTTCCGTCGCCTGGGCGTCGGCGGTACCGATCTGGGCGATGGCTGGTACGGCTTGCCCGAACGAGAGAAACTCATGTCGATCCGGCCGGATACGAAGCGTCTGAATATTCCGGTCGCAGCGTTGATCGGCCCGGCGAACAGCTCGGCGACGTTCGGCTTCATCAATGCGGCAAGGGCAAGCGGGCGTATCAAATTGTTCGGGGAACCGACCGGGGGCAACCGGCGCGGGATCAACGGCGGCGGCTTTTTCTTCACGAAGCTGCCAAGCAGCGGAATCGAATTCGATCTGCCGTTGATCGGCTATTTCCCGACGACCCCGCAACCTGACGCGGGCATAGAGCCGGACGTCCTCATCCGCTCGACGGTGGATGCGATAGCTCGGGGAACGGACCCGGTACTGGACGCTGCGGTACGATGGGCGGCAGAGCATGTCTCCAGTTGATCCTCATCCAGAGCGGCCTGTTCCCGGACTTCCTTCGTTTGCGTGACGATTTACGGCATATCGCGCGGCAGCCATCGACTGCGGGGTTAGCTCGCGGGAAAGTCGCAGTCTTCGCCGCTGCACGCGCCCGCACGATGCGGGGGGGCGGTGAGCGGGCCGGGCTGAACGGACGGCAGGTTTCGGGGGTCGGCCGGGTGGCCCGGAGTGGGTTTCAGCGTCAGATATTCTGTCGGGAAGCAGTAAGATTGGTCGATCCTGCGATCGCGGCGAGCTGCTGTCCCGACAGCCAGGCAGCTTCGATCCGCGGTCCGAGAAGCCAGTCGCCGCAGGCGCCTAACCGGATGTCGGCGTTCCACATCGCACCGTGGTTCAACGCGTCGACCTTCGCATATCGCCAGCGATGAACGCTAGTCGCGATGACGGCAGGCGCCCCGGCGCCGATATGATTTGCAAACACCGCGAGAAGCGCGCGTTGCACCGTGTCCGGATCGTCTTCGAGATGCGCGCGCGACCAGTCGGCACTGGCCTGAAGGACCCAGGCCTCCGGTCCGGTCCGGGCTGGCTTGGCCGAGTTGCGGACGGCGGATCCGATGATGCCGAGATCCGTAAGCCGATCGCGATCGATCGGTACGATGCCGTCATATGCTGCCATGACGGTCCAGCACGGGTCGGACACCGCGCGACGGGCTGCATCGGCCAGCGCGACATCGTGGGCGGCGACCAGGGGCGCGACCTGTTCAGCGGGCACCGCGACGATCGCCGCGTCGAACCGCTCGTTACCGATCCGCCATTCGCCGTCATGGGTCAGGGTGTCGATGGCCGTGTTCCAGCGGACGTCGCCGTCGCGCGCCATCGCGCGGATCGGAGCGTTCATCGCCGGCGTTCCGACCCACGCATCCGGGCCGGCGGGCGACCAGCGCGCAACATGGCCGTCTTGCGCCCAGCGTTCGACCTGCGCGACGAATGCGGGGTCGCGTGGCGTCAGATATTGCGCGCCGTGATCGAACGCGGCTTCCCCCAGCGGGGTGTCGATGCGGCGGGTCGACATGCGGCCACCCGGCCCACGGCCCTTGTCGAACACGATGACATCGTGCCCCTGATGACGCAGCGCCTGCGCGCAGGACAGGCCCGCCATTCCCGCTCCGATGATTCCGATCCGCATGACGATCCCCGTGCCGGCGTTCAGCAACCGAACGTGCTGCCGACCGTACCGCGTCAAACGCGGAGTCTGTCGATTGGAGCCGATCGCGCGTAGATTTCATCTCGGGCGAACGGCTCCGCCGCCGAAGACGACCTGGTTGCGCATGGCGCGCGCGCCCGATGCTAGAGACAACGCATCAATTGCGCGTCATGGCGGCGTGGATCGGCAGCAACGCCGCGCCCAGCGCTGCCCCGGCACCGCCCAGCGGCGAAATCCTGACGGCGTAGCGCCCTGCATCGCTCTCGTCGCGATGGTCGCCCCAGATGATGTCGCGGCGGTTCAGACGGTCGGCAAGGCTGTGCATGATCGCCGCCGGCAGCGGGCTCATCAGCCGGATTGCGCCGGGTTCGAACCAGGCGATCGCGGAATTGATCGTCGCCAGCAACTGATCCGCCGCCCGGTCCAGCCAGCGTTCGATGACCGCTTCATATCCGCCAATGACCGCATCAAAATTCGCGAGCGATTCGACCGGGCAGCCCGCCGCACGCAGCGTGGCGATAAGGTCGAGGGTCGTCGGGCGGGGCAGGTCGCCCGGATAGAACATCCCGATCTCCCCGGCGCTGCCCGTCTCGCCGCGCATCAGCCGGCCTTCATGGATGATCCCCGCGCCGACGCCATGCCCCAGCAGGATCACGACCGCCGTGGTGCAGCGGCCGATCAGTCCGCCCAGATAATATTCCGCCAGCGCGGCGGCGGTCGCGTCATTTTCGATCCAGACCGGCAGCTGGAGCGACTGTTCGAAAATGTCGCGCAACGGCGCATTTCTCCAGCCCGGCAGGTTGCGGACGATGCTCCAGCGATTGCCGTCGCGCGACAGGGCCGGTCCGGGGGCGCTGAAACCGACGCCATAGAGCCGCTGTCCCAGCAGGCGATGCTGGAGCGTCAGGTCGTGGATGCGGCGGTCGACATGGCGCGCAAAACCCGCCGGATCGGTCAGGTCGATCGCCTCCGATGTCAGCGCGATGACGCCGCCGGCATAATCGACGACCGCGATCTCCAGAATACCGGCATAGAGTGCCAGTCCGAACGCATAGCCACCGGCTGGCGAGATGCGGAGCGGTATGGTGGGACGACCGCGGCCCGGCGCTGCTTCCGACGGCAATTCCTCGATCAGGCCATGGGCAATCAGCGCCCTGGTCAACCGGGTCGCGGCACTGTTGCTGATCTGCAGCATCGTCGCCAGCGTCGAGCGGGGCTGCGCGCCATGGGTGCGCAACTGCCACAACAGGCGTTTCTCTTCATCCAGCAGAGCGAGCGACGGGTAGCGCATCGGCCAAGCATAAAAGCCATGGCTGCGAACAAAAGCGATTTATTTTCACAGAAATAATTAAATCCGTCACATTCGACGCCCATCGGCGCGCTCAATCGAACATCGCCTTGGGGGAATATCAAACATGAAACGGCATCAACTTGCCGCCGGCGCGGCAATGGCCGCACTGTGCATTCTGGCCGCACCGGTTTCGGCGCAGACTGCCAGGCCGGCCGCGCCCGCGACGGCCGACACGACCGCGCCCGCTGCGGACCCGGCGCAGACCGGCGACGACGGCGCCAGCGACATCATCGTCACCGGTTCGGCCCGGGCGCAGCGCCGCTTCGACGTGTCCTATGCCGTCAATTCGCTGTCGCAGGCCGATGTGCAGAAGATCGCGCCGAAGAGCTTCGCCGATCTGCTTGGTACCGTCCCCGGCATCCAGGTCGAAGCGACCGGCGGCGAGGTGCAGAACATCACCCGCGTCCGTGGCATCCCGACCGATCGCGGCTACCTGATCTTCCAGCAGGACGGCCTGCCGCTGTATCACGAGATTGACGGCGTCTTCTTCAATTCCGGCGAAGGCATGAACCGCTACGACCTGATGACCGAGCGGGTCGAGATCGTGCGTGGCGGCCCGGCGCCCATTTATGCCAGCAGCGCGGCGGCGATCGCGAACAACATCACCGTATCGGGCGGCCCGGTCGCCCGCGGCAAGGCGCAGCTGACGCTGGGCGATACCGGTCTCTACCGGCTCGACGCGATGCAGTCCGGCCCGATCAGCGACGATACCTATTTCGCGATCGGCGGCTTTCTGCGTCAGCATGACGGCTATCGCTATGGCGGTTTCCCCAGCGACAAGGGCGGGCAGATCCGCGCCAATCTGAAGCGTGACCTCGACAATGGCTTCGTCAAGGTTTCGGCCGAATATGTGAACGACCATAACGTCTTCTACCTGCCGATCCCGATCGCCGATCCGCGCAATCCTTCCGTGTCGCTCAACCCCTATATCGACTATTTCACCGGCACGCTGAATTCGCCGTCGCTGCGCAACGTCAATATCAAGTATCGCGACGGCGCAGGCGTGATGCAGGGCATGACCCGCGACCTGTCCGACGGACGCCACATGCGCTTCTTCAACGCCGCAGTGGATTACGAAGGCGACTTCGACGGTTGGAAGGTATCGGCCAAGCTGGGCGGGACCAAGGGCAAGTCGAGTTTCGACGCATTCTATTCCACCACCAACCCGGCCAGCGCCAGCACCTTCGCCACGAATTACCTGACCGCCGCGCGCAATGCATTCGGCAGCAACGTCGCGCGACTGGGCTATGCGTTCGCGGGTACCAACGGCGCATCGGTATATGATCCCTCGACCGCATCGGGCCTTGTCATGTCCGGCCAGTATCGTGCGTCGGAATCGGATTTCTATTCGGTGCAGGGCGACCTGAGCGTCACCCGCCGGTTCATGACCGGCATCGGCGAGCATGACGTCCGCGTCGGCGTGTACGGCGCCTTCTATGGCAACACGCTGGACCAGGCCTATCAGGACATGCTGATCGAGGTGCGCAGCCAGCCGCGTACCCTCGACCTGCTGGCCTATTCGGCGACGGGGCAGGTGCTGGGGTCGGTCACGCAGAACGGCGTGCTGCGCTATACCACCACCCACAACAAGGGCGCAGCCGATGCGCAGATGATCGCGTTCTACGCCAACGACACCTGGGAAATCACGAACGGGCTGCGCGTCGATGCGGGCGTCCGCACCGAACGCTATGGCTATAAGGGCTTCGCGCTGCCGACCACGCAGGTGAACCTGGGCGATGCGACGACGCTGGCCGACGACACCACCCGCGCCTTTACCGGTCAGGTGCTCGATCAGCGGCTGTCGCCGAGCGTGACCAACTGGACGGTCGGCGCGAATTACGACCTGACCAGCCATTTCGGCGCCTATGGCCGCATGTCGACCCTCGAAGTGCCGCCGCAGATGGGCGTGGTTTCCAGCATCAATCCGACGATCGTCAAGACCAGGGCACGCCAGTATGAAGTCGGCCTGAAGGCGAGCTTCGGCCCCAACTATCTCTATGCGACGGGCTTCTATACCAAGTTCAATCCGTTCAACGCCTCCTTCGCAGCATTCAACCCCGTGACCGGCCGCAACGACCAGACGCTGCCGTTCATCGGCGAGGCATCGGTGAAGGGCGTCGAAGTCGATGGCCGGGTCTCGCCGGTGCGCTGGTTCGCGCTCGACGGGTCGGTCACCTGGCAGAACCCGGAATATGCGAACCTGCAGAATACGTCGGGCGCCGACCCGAGCGCGGTGAACGGCAACCAGATCATCCGCGAAGCCAAGTTCTTCGGCAATCTGCGCCCCAGCGTCGATTTCGATCTCGGCGAGCAGCGGGTGTCGGTGTTCGGCCGCTTCGAATGGGTCGGCCGCCGCTATGTCGACCTGTTCAACCGGACCGCGATGCCGGGATACCAGACGGTCGGCGCAGGTGCTTCGGTCGACTCCGGGGCATGGCGCCTGCAGGTCGTCGGCGACAATCTGTTCAACGCACACGGACTGACAGAGGGCAACACCCGGACCGACCAGTTCGCCGGCCAGGGATCGGCGCAGGCGATCTATGGTCGCCCGCTGTTCGGGCGCAACTTCCGCCTGATCGTGAGCCGCAGCTGGTGATGCGGCCCATCGCCTCCGCCGTCGTGCTGGCGTTGACCACGCTTGCCGCCCCGACGCGGGGGCAGGCGCAGGACGTGGCGGACGGGGTGGTGGCCGCTCTGTCCGTCCGCCTCTTCCCCCTGCTCGACGCCGCCGGACAGAATCCGGCGGCGATGGCGCGGATCGCCGGCACGCCCGAAATGCAGCGCGTACTGTCCGCCCGGCGTGACCGTCGTGCCGGCTGCGGGACGGACCTTGCCTGTCGCGCGCAGGCGATGCTGTGGAGCCAGCAGGAGGCCGACGCCCTGCGCCGCGCAGTGGCCGGCGAAACCGCGCTGCCCGCCGCCGATGACGGTGTCGCCGCGCAGGTGGACCGCGAGATTGCGGGCGTGAACCTGATCGTGCGGACCTATGCGCTGGGCGCGGTCCCCACCAGCGCGATCGACGGGCCGGGCACGGTATCGCCGCAGGATCAGCAGACGCGGCTGCAGGCGGCGGACTGGCTGGCCGCGACGCCACGTGCCGGATCGGCGCAGCGCCTCGACCCCAGCATCGACTATGCGCTCGCCCTGCTCGACGTCAGCGACCGGACGGATGCGATCGGCCATGAACCGCTGACCGACGGGGCCAATGCCGCGGCGATGGCGCGGGCGAAGCGCCTGGACTGGCGTCGCTATCGCTATGGCGCGATGATCGTCACCGGCGTCGGTCCGGAGATCGAGGGAGAACGGCTCAGTCCCTTCGGCAAGTATCACCTGCGCCTCGCCGCGCGTCGTTTCGCGCAGGGGGACGTCGCATTCATCCTCGTCAGCGGCGGCCGCGCCCATCCGCGGGCGACGCCGATCACCGAGGCCGACGAGATGCGCAAGGTATTGATCGAACGCTATGGCATCCCGGCCGATGCGATCATCAGCGAACCCTATGCCCGCCACACCACGACCAATCTGCGCAACGCCAGCCGGCTGCTCGCGCGGATCGGAATGCCGGCCACCACGGATACGCTGATTGTCTGCAATCCCGCGCAGAGCGCCTATATCGAAAGCGCGAAGTTCGCCGAACGCAACCGGACGGAACTGGGCTATGAACCCGGCCGGGTCGTGCGCCGCGTTTCGCCGACCGAGCTGGTCTTTCGTACCTCCAGCCAGTCCGACCGCGTCGATCCGCGCGATCCGCTCGACCCCTGAAAGGACCAGCCATGCGTCGCCTTGCCCTGGCCGCTGCCCTGATGCTGTACCCCGCCGCCGCCCATGCGTGGGGCGGCACGGGCCATGCCGTGATCGACCGGGCGGCGATTCAGGCCATTCCCGGCAACGGCCCGGTCTTCCTGCGCCGCTACGAAGCGTACATCGTCGCCTCGGCCGTGCTGCCCGATCAATGGCGTGGCGACGCGGAGGGTTTCTCGAAGATCGAGGAAGACCCGAACCATGGCTGGTTCCGCGAACAATTCGCCTTTCTGAAGCCTGTGCCGCGCTCGCGCTACGAATTCATCCTCGCGCTCTACAAGCAATATGACCGGATCAAGGCCCGCGATCCCGCGACCGCGGCGCGCACCAATGTCCGCTGGACCGGCACGCTGCCCTATGCCGCGATGGAGGCCTATGACCGGCTGATCGTCTGTATGCGCGCCATCCGCGCTGCGCAGGCCAGCGGCGGCGATGCGTCGGTGCCCGAACAGCATTGCGCGTTCGAGGCGATCCGGCTGGGCCATTACATCGGCGACGGATCGCAACCGTTGCACACGTCGGTGAACTCCGATGGCTGGCGTGGCCCCAATCCCAACGGCTATACCCGCGACCGCACGATCCACGGCCGGTTCGAAGGCGGCTTCGTCGATGCCATCGGGCTGAAGGCGACCGACATCCTGCCACGGATCGGGGCGCCTGCGCACGAACAGGGCGACATGTTCGATGCCGTGTTGCGCTTTCTCGACCAGTCGGGCGACCGGATGGAGACGGTGTATCGGCTGGAGAAGCGCGACGGATTTCGCAACGCTGCCGACCCGGACGTGCGGGCGCTGGTCTATGAACGGGCCGCGGCAGGTGCGGCGATGCTGCGCGACATGCTCTGCCGCGCCTGGGCGGAAAGCGCGTCGCCGCCGGCGACAGTTTCGCCCTCTCCGCTGGATTTCGCCAACCCCCGCTTCAATCCCGAAACCGGATCTGTCGCGCCCTGACGCCGGGCAATCGCGCGCAGCAGGCGGGCGTGACGCCCATGGTCGAGGGTGAAGCGCCGCAGCAGCAGCAGAGCCAGCGCCGCTCCGGCGAGCGGGACGCCCAGGCCGAGCGCAACCATACCGATCCGCACGATCCCCGGCTGCACCGCGCCCGGCACATAGCCCAGCAGGTTCAACACCCCCCCGATCATGGCGGTCGACGCCGCGCCGCTCGCCTTGACCGCCACCAGGTAGAACGCGAACAGCCCGGTTTCGAACCGCCGCCCGTGCCGCCATTCGACAACGTCGACCGCATCCGCCAACAGGCCCCAGGGCAGCATGAAGACACTGGCGAAGCCGAAGCCGATCAGCGCCGCGCACACGACCTGTCCCGCCGGCCACGGCATGGCGCACCCGAACAGCAGCAATCCGACCGCGCTTACCGCATGTCCCGCCGCCAACAGCCGCGCCGTCGCAAAGCGATGGGAGAGCATGGTCCAGGCAAGTACGCCGCCGAACTGTCCCAGGGTCAGCGCGGTCAGCAACAGGGCGACCGATTCCGGTCTGCCAACGACATAGCTTCCCAGATACAGCAGCATCCGCCCGAAACAGGGCATCGCAAACCCGGTCAGCAGCGCAAGCGCCCCCAGACCCAGCACGACCGGATCGCGGAGCGGAACCCGGATACCATCGCCCTGCGGCGCATCGGCGGTGCCACGCCCGGCACCACCCGACGCCCAGACACACAGCAGCATCGTCGTCGCAAAGGCCAAGCCGATCGCGATTCCGGTCCCGGCCAGCGCGCCGAACTGTTGCGTCCGGCCGGCCTGCTGCACCATCGGCGTCAGCACGGCGGCGATGACCAACGCGCTGGCGGTGCTGAAGAACAGCCGGTATCCCGACACCCGCCCGCGTGCCCGGCTGTCGCGGCTGACCTGCGCCATCAATGCGTTATGCGGCACGTCGACGACGGCATAGGCGCTGCGAAAGACGAGGATCGCTGCCGCCAGCACCGCGATCCGCTGCACGCCCAGCGCGGGCATCGCATAGATCAGCGCGAATGCCGCCGCGCAGGGCAGGGCCGCCATCGCCACGGTCCAGCGATAACCCCGGCCGGCCGCGCGACAGGCGAGTACCAGCCGCGCCGCCAGCAGGTCGAACACCAGATCCCCCAGCGCCGCGAACAGCAGTATCCCGGCCGCCCGCGCGCCGCTCAGGCCCAGCACGTCGGTCAGCAGATAGAGGATCGTCAGGTCGGCACCGCCGAACACCAACGCCTTGCCGAAATTGCCTGATGAATAGGCGATCATCCGGCTCTCGGCCGCGATGGTCGTTGCCGGGGCGGGCGGGGGGAGGTTCATGCCAGAAATCGGAAGTCGCCCCTGTGACCGCTGCGGCCGACGCCGGTACCATGGCATCATGTCATTCTGGCGACTGCGACGACGGTCGCACCGGGGTGTCAGGCGCGGCCGCTGTAGCGGTGAGGCCAGGTTGTTCTTCGCTCGGAGTCCGCATCACCCGTGAACTCGCACATAGTCCGATTTGGTCGTTTACAGACCCCACTTCCGCCGCTTGGCCAAAAACGGGATGCACGACCCGGAACGATCGTACCTGGATGAGATCCGGGTATCGCCGATCGTCCGGTCGGTCATCCGTGCGGAAAGCTGGTGCAGTCCATGCTCGGCGTCCCCCCCCCCGAACACGTCAATGCGCCGCTAGCGACTTGACCATCAGCACTACAATGGCGCGGTCCTGCACCGGCCTCTCATGCAGGGGGATGGTACCATCGTGTGCGCAGCTTGGCGCACAATCCGGTGCCCCGGCGGGCACGGCCGGATGCTGGGCGTATGTGGGTTCAGCGCGAATGTGGAGCGGGTGAAGGGAATCGAACCCTCGTCGTAAGCTTGGGAAGCTTCTGCTCTACCATTGAGCTACA
>CAJYRU010000056.1 GCA_913777295.1 uncultured Sphingomonas sp.
CGCCAGGTCGATCGTCACGCGGTTGCCGGCCCCTTCGATCACCAGCGCGCTGCACCGGCCAGTGATGCGCATGGTGTTGCCAGCACCCTCGACGGTGGCGACCCCGCCGTCGCAGTCCAGTTCCTGCGTCGCCCCCGCCCCTTGCTGGCGGACCTGTGCCGGCAGCGTGGCGGGCAGTGCGAGGGCGGACAACAGCAGGGCAGTGCGAACGACCATGATCTCTCTCCCGTAAACGTCAGGCGGTGAGCCTAACCGTGTCGGGGCGGCAAGACCATGGCCGTTGCTTGCGATCAGTGCAGGCTCTTGGCCGACGCGGCATTGCGCGGCGCGGTGCGGCCCGCCGCGATGGCGAAGGCGCACAGCGCGGCATAGCAGAGCGCCGGCACGACGAACGCCGCGCCATGCCCGACCGCGCCCGACACCAGCCCGACGATCAGCGGGATGACCGCCCCGCCGAAGATCGCGGTGCACAGCAGGCCCGACGTCGCCGCCTCGCTGGCGGTCGAGCGTTCGAGGGTCAGGGTGAAGATGACCGGGAACATGATCGAGTTGAACAGCCCGATGCCCAGCGCCACGAAACCCGCCCCGACCCCGCCGACCAGCGCGACGTACAGGCACATGGCGACGGCAATGCCGGTGAACAGCGCCAGCAGCTTGTGCGCCTTCACCTTCGACAGCAGCACCGACCCGATCGCGCGGCCGACCATCGCGCCCAGCCAGTAGAAGGCGACCGCCTTGCCCGCTTCCTGCAGCGATACGCCGGGGACGCCGTCGCTACCCATGGCGAGGCCCAGCAGCGGCACGCCGAACGCCGCGTCCGATGCGCCCCACACGGTATCGCCGTTGAGGAACAGCGCCATCTGCGTCCCGATCGCGACCTCCGCGCCGACATAGATGAAGATCGCAGCCGCGCCCAGCACCGCCCAGCGCGACGAGAAGGCATCGCGCAGCAATGCGCCCGGCGACGGGGTATCGGCCGGGGCGTCGGGCACGGCGGCCGACACGACCTTGCGGCTGAGGAAGAAGAATACCGCCAGTGCGGCGATCAGCCCGGCGATCCAGAAATAGGCGCGGTCGATGCCCGCCAGCGCCCCGGCGCGCACCGCTTCGGTCAGCACCGTGCCGTCCTTCACCTCGACCCCTTCGAGGAACAGGCTGGCACCGAGCAGCGGGCCGAGGAACGTGCCGAACGAGTTGAACGTCTGGCTGAGCGTCAGGCGGAAATGGCTGAGCTTCGGGTCACCCAGCGCGGCGGCAAGTGGGTTCGCCGCCACCTGCAGGATGGTGATGCCCGAAGCGAGAATGAACAGACCGAGCAGCACGATCGGGAACACCGCGAGGTTCGCCGCGACCAGCATCGTCAGGCAGCCGACGACCATGGTGATGAGCGCGAACAGGATCGAGGGCACCGCCTTCAACCGGCCGAGCAGGATCGCGGCGGGCATCGAGATGAGTCCATAGGCGAGGAAGAACGCCGACGCGGCGAACTGCGCCTCGAAATCGCTGAGCGTAAAGATACCCTTCACCGCCGCGACCAGCGGGTCGATCAGCGAGGTGATGAACCCCCATGCGAAGAACAGCGTGGTGACGGCGGCGAACGCCAGCCCGGTGGTGGCGGAACCCGCCCGTGTCTGTGCCAAAGCGGCCTCCCCTTCTCAGCCCTTGTCGGACTAATTCGACAATTTGCTTGCGATATTGGTCGGTCGCCGAGCGGGGCAGCGTTGTCAAGAAATTGGTAAGGATTGGGTGGCCGGCAGCATCGCCCAGCCGCACGCCGTCCCCCTAGCGCTACTGCGTCACCCCAGCGCAGGCTGTGGCCTCCTGCGGCTAGGCCTGCGCTCCATTACGGCGAGACCCCAGCCTTCGCTGGGGTGACGGACTGGCGAAGGGGAATGGCCGGAGCTTACCTCAGCCGCGCCACCACGGCCGCCGCCAGTTCCGACAGCGTGTCGTCGCGGGCGCCCATGACGACGATGCGGTCGCCGGGGCGCGCCTGTTCCACCAGATACGCCGCCGCATCCGCCCGGTCGGCGATGTGTCGTGCGGGTGCCCCGAGCGCCACGAGGTCGGCGACGATGTCGGCACTGGTCACCTCGCGCGTCACCGTGCCGCCGCGATAGACCGGGTCGGGCAGCACCAGCAGGTCGTCGGCCGCCAGCCGTTCGGCGAACATCGCCACCAGTTCGCGGCGCATGACCTTCAGCGGACCATAGCCGTGCGGCTGGAACAGCAGCAGCAACCGGCCCGGCGCGCTGCGCAGCGTGGCGATGGTCGCGGCGATCTTGTCCGGGTTGTGGCCGAAATCGTCGATGACCGCGACGCCGCCCGCTTCGCCCACCCGTTCGAACCGGCGCTTCAGGCCCGAAAAACCGGCGATCGCGCGCACGGCGTCGGCAAGGGGCACCCCGGCGGCAACTACCGCGCCGATCGCCGCCAGCGCATTGGCGACATTGTGCCGGCCGGGCACGGCGAGCCGCACATCATGGGTCGCGCCGTCCGCGACCAGTTCGAACCGGCTGGCAAAGGGATCGAGCGTCAGCGCACGGGCGGTAAGGTCGGCATCACCCTCGACCGCGAAGGTCGTGCGCTTGTCCGCCGGGATCGTCGTGGCCAGCGCCGCCGCCTCGGCATCCCCGACATTGACGACCACCCGCCCCGCCCGTTCGGCAAAGCCGCCGAACAGTGCGCGCAGTTCGTCGAGCGATTTATGGTCGAGGCTGACATTGTTCAGCACCGCCACGTGCGGGCGGTAGAAGGCGATCGACCCGTCACTCTCGTCCACCTCGCTGACGAACGCATCCCCCTGCCCGACCAGCGCGCTGGCAAAGGGGCGGTCGGCGTGTGCGAAATCCTTCATCACCGCGCCGTTCATCACGGTCGGATCGCGGCCCAGCGTGTGGAGGGTATAGCCGATCATGCCGGTCACGGTCGACTTGCCGCTGGTGCCCGCAACGCCGATCGACAGCGATGCTGCGTTGAACAGCTCGGCCAGCAATTCCGCCCGGCCCATCCGCTTTGCCCCCACCCGTTCGGCAGCAACGATGTCGGCGACGGTCGGCTCGATCGCGGCGGAGGCGATGACGATCTGTTCGGCCGAGACGATGCCGCTGCCGTCCTGGGGATAGAGCGCGATGCCGAGCGCGCGGAGCGCGTCGAACTTGGCGGGCAAGCTCGCCTGGTCCAGCGAACGGTCGGAGCCGGCGACGGTCGCGCCGCGTCCGGCAAGAATCACGGCGAGGGGCATCATGCCCGACCCGCCGATACCGACGAGGAAGAAGGATTTGCCGTACAGCATCGCTCGGCGCTATCGAGCTTGGCCTGAAGTGGCAAGCGGGGTTGCGTGATGCGTATCGGAGTCGTGGCACCGGCGCGGCGGGTGGATGAGGAGCAGATGGCCCGGACGCAGGGCTATGCCGCGCTCACCTATCCCACGCTCGACCTGGTCGTGCATCCGCAATGCTTCCTCGACGTCGGACATTTCGCCGGGACCGACGAACAGCGCGCGGCGGCGTTCCTGGAGTTCGCCAACGATCCGGGGTTCGACGCGATCTGGTTCGCGCGCGGCGGATATGGTTCGAACCGCATCCTCGACACGGTCATGCCGCAGCTCAATCGCGCGGCGGCGGCCAAGAGCTATCTCGGCTTTTCCGACATGGGGTTCATGCTGGGGGCACTGTACGCGCGGCGGATCGGGCGGCCGATCCATGGGCCGATGGCGGCGCAGGTCGGCAAGGCCGGCGCCACCAACAGCGCGGCGCGCGCGCTCGCCTGGCTGGTCAACCGCGACCGCACGATGCTGGCGCCAGAACTGGACGGGCGGCCGACCGTCGCGTTCAACCTGGTGATCCTGTGCGCGCTGATCGGTACGCCGTGGCTGCCCGACCTGACCGACCATGTCGTGATCGTCGAGGAGGTCGGCGAGGATCTGTACCGCATCGACCGGCTGTTCTGGCAGCTGAGCGAGGCGACGCAGCTGAAGGGTATCGCCGGCCTCCGGCTGGGCGCGGTGACCGATCGCCATCCCGGCGACACCGGTTTCGGCGAAACCGAGGAACAGATCGCCACCAAATGGGCGCGGGCGATGGGCGTGCCGTATCTGGGGCGGGCGCATGTCGGGCATTATGCCGATAACATGGTGGTGCCGTTCGGGGTGGTGTGAGGCGAATCAGGGCCGGCAGCCTTCTCGCAAGGCTTTCAGAAACCCAGCGAGCGCAGGTAGCTATTTCTGGAAGCATCCGACATATGCACCAAGTCGACGCGGTGGACCTCGCTTACCAGTAATGCGCCCTCGATCTTACCGGAGACGTCGACCCGTATAATTCCGGGTACACGCCATTCTCGCAGAATTGCTGTGTCCAAAATCTCGCGTCCACGCGCATTGCGCCAGTCGATCGAGATGCCGCGATGCTGGCACCCGGTTGCAAGAAGCGCATAGCCATGTTCCCGCGTACCGATGACGATACCGGTCCAGCGCACATCCGCACCGCGCCAACCCAGAACGACTGCGCTCGTCTGGCATGAGCTGGTCGTAACAGGCGCTGGCGCGGCGCAGGATGGCAGGGTGACCGCAGCCAACAGGCCCAACCAGCCCCTGCGCCTAACGATTACCAACCGGCCATTCCGTGCCCGCAGCAACCAGCCCTACTCCCCGAACGTCCGCGGTGCCGGGCTGACCGTCACCGCGCCGCCGGTGCGCACTTCCTGCACCTCCAGCGCGCGTTCGGCCACGCCGTCACGACCGAAGCGGAAGGCGCCGTCGAGGCCGGCAAAGCCGTCCTCCGCGCGCAACCGGCTTTCGGGGAAGTCACGGCCGATCGTCCAGTCGCGGGCGATGCGCACCGTCAGCAGCACCGAATCATAGCCGAGGCTCGACAGGCGATAGGGCGCGGCGTTGAAGCGGGCGCGGTACTTGGTCGCGAACTGGCGATAGAGGCTGTTCGACACGCTGGCATACCAGGCGCCGTTCAGCGCCGGCATCGATCCAAGGCCGGTTTCGGTGTTCCACAGCTCGGTGCCCAATACCTTGGCCGAACGGCTAGTCGTCCGACGGATCGCCGGCACCGCCAGCGCGGCCTGCCCCGCCTGATCGGCAATCAGGATCGCTTCGTAGGGCGAGGTCCTGGGCAGCTTGGCGACGGCCGCGGCAATGCCGCCCCGCGCATAGGTCTGAATCGAGACGACCTGTCCCCCGGCCTGTTCGACCGAGCGCAGGAAGCTGGTCGATGCGCGCTGGCCATAGACCCCGGCGGGGACGAGGCCAGCGAAGCGGGTCATGCCGCTGGTGCGGGCATAGCCGACGACGCGATCGATCGACTGGGCCGGAGTATAGCCCAGCAGATACGCCCCGCCCCCGGCGACCGATACGTCGTTCGAATAGCTGATGACCGGCACCTTTGCCGCGCGCGCGATCGGTGCGACGGCGCGGACATCGTCGGCGAGCAGCGGCCCCAGGATCAGCCGGTTGCCCTCCCCGATCGCGCGCTGTGCGGCGGCGGCGGCACCGAGCGCCGTGTCATAGGTTGTGATTCGCACCCGTTCGCTGCGGGTGTCGAGCAATGCCAGCTGCGTCGCATTGGCGATCGAGCGGCCGACGCCGCCGTTGGGACCGCTCAGCGGCACCAGCAGCGCGACGCGGTGCCGCTGATTATCCTCCGGGATGCCGCCGGTCACCGGGCCGGGCCGGGTCGGCTGCGGCCGGGTGGTGGTGGGCGGCGCCTGTTCGACCGGCCCCTTGGGCACGAGCGTCGCGCAGCCTGCGAGCAATGCCGCGCCGATCAGCGCCGTGGCGCGCGCGATGTGGTGCCGCCATTGCCGTGGCGCTATCGTGTCTGCCATGGACCTCCCCCTGATGACCGAAAAACTTGCCCCCGGCCTCTACATCGTCGCGACCCCCATCGGCAATCTCGCTGACCTGACTATCCGTGCTGCCGATATTTTATCGCGCGTGGACGTGATCGCCGTCGAGGACAGCCGGGTGACCGCCGGGCTGCTGCGTCATATCGGGGTCAAGCGGCCGATGATTCCGTATCACGACCACAATGCCGAGGGGATGCGCCCCGGCCTGATCGCGCGGATGGCTGTCGAGGCTGTGGCGCTGGTGTCGGATGCCGGCACGCCGCTGATTTCCGATCCGGGGTACAAGCTGGTGCGCGACGCGCGGGCGGCGGGTCATGCGGTCGTCACCATTCCCGGCCCCTGCGCCGCGATCGCGGCGCTGACGCTGGCGGGGCTGCCGACCGACCGGTTCCTGTTCGCCGGTTTCCTGCCATCCAAGGCCCATGCCCGCGCGGATGCCATCGCCGAGGTTGCCGGCATCCGTGCAACGCTGGTGTTCTACGAAAGCGGGCAGCGGCTGTCGGCGACGCTGGCCGCACTGGCAGAGGGGCTGGGCGATCGCGACTGCGGCGTCGCGCGCGAGATCACCAAGCGGTTCGAGGAATGCGTGACGGGGTCGCTGCCCACGTTGGCGGAACGCTATGCCGATGCGCCGCCGAAGGGCGAGATCGTGATCGTGGTCGCGCCCCCCGGCGCCCCCCCGCCCGCAACGCAAGACGATGCCGATAGCGCGCTGCGCGAGGCGCTGACCCGGCTGCCCGCGTCGAAGGCGGCGGGCGAGGTGGCGAAGGCGCTGGGGCTGGACCGGCGCGAACTGTATGCGCGGGCGATGGCGATGAAGGGCGACCAGGGCTAGCCAGATTTGCCGCAGACGTGATCTCGGCGAAGGGCTGGGATCTTCCGGTAGTAGCGCGCAAAAGGAACCGACAAAGACCCCAGCATTCGCTAGGGTGACGTCCGACGGAAGAGGGTTAGGCCGCGATGTTGCGCAGCGCCGTCATCTGTGTCGGGCGGATGGCATGGTTGATCGGCAGCGCGTCACCGCAACAGGCGCATTCGGCGATGATCCGCCCGACGAACCATTGCGATGCCCCGCAACTCGGGCAGCTGTTGCGCCCATGCAGCGCGTAAAGGGGTACGCGGGTCGGCATCAGGACGGGTCGTTCCACGGCAGTCTCCCTGTTGATGAGGGAACGCCACCACCGCGTCACGGTTCCGTTACGAAGGGCACCAAAGACCGACGAGGACACGAAAGGTTCCAGACTAGAAGCGGCTCCGGACGACGCCCGCCCCCGTTTCGCCGCAGTTCCGGGTCAGGCCGGCGCGCGTTCGTCCAACAGCGTGTGCGCGTCAAGCCCCAGCAGGTCGATATGCGCCCGGATCCGCGGCCAATGGCCGGTCAGGAACCGCTCGCGCTCGGCCAGGCGCAGCCGTTCGACCGCGCCCGGCAGCACGAACATGCCGACGCCGCGCCGGACCTCGACATAGCCATCGTCCTGAAATGTCTGGTAGGCCTTGGCCACGGTCAGCGGGTTCGCGCCATGTTCGGCGGCAAAGGCCCGGACCGAGGGCAGCTGGTCCCCGGCGCGATAGTCCCCGCGCAGGATGGCCGCGGCGATCAGCGCGCGCAGGCGAAGATATACGGGCGTGTCTTCGTGATCGATCGCTGTCATGCTGACTTAATACAGCAAGCGGCGGCTATGTCCAACCCTTAGCCGATCCACCGCGTACCGATCCGCGCCAGATCGGGACGCGGCCGTTCGTCGAGCGGACGGCCGGGCGATCCGATGAAGACGAAGGCGGCTATGCGGTCACCCGCCCCCCCGAACGCATCGCGCACCATGTCGCTATACGCCGCCCAGCCGGTCAGCCAGCTAGCGACATAGCCCATGGCGTGCGCGGCGTGCAGCAGGTTCATCGTCGCCGCACCCGCCGACAATTCCTGTTCCCAGCGCGGGATATGGCTGTCGACCGGGGTGGACAGCACGACGACCAGCGCCTCGCCTTCATGGGCGAAGCGGTCCGATGCCTCCAGTTGCGCCTCGGTGACCTGGGGATTTTCCGCTGCCTGCGCGCGCCGCAGCAGCGTCGCGAACGCAGCGCGCCGGTCCGCCGGCACCACGACGAACCGCCATGGGGCGAGCTTGCCATGATCGGGCGTGCGCGCGGCGATGGCGATCATCGCGTCGATCTCGGCATCGTCCGGCCCCGGCGCCACCATGTCGCGTGGCTTGCCCGAACGCCGGGTCCGGAGATAGTCGAGCAGCGAAGAGCGATCGTTGAAGGTCATGGGTCACGCTGTAGGCACAGGCTTTCCCCAAGCCAAGCATCGTCACATTCGCAACAATCCGGCTTGGCATCGCGATTTTCGCCGTTAGGCTCGTTCGATCCGCGTGCATCACCCGTCATAGGGGTCGGGCGCGCCAGTTTTTTCCGGGGGATGCATCCTTGTTCGGCCTACCCATCATTCCATCCATCGCGGCGGGGTTCCTGATCCTGCTGCTTGTGCTGGGCGGCGTTGCCGCGGCAGCCAAGGGCGAAGAATTCGCCGGCCATCCCAAGGGGCTATACGTCCTGTTCTTCGCCGAGATGTGGGAGCGTTTTTCCTATTACGGGATGCGCGCACTCCTGATCTTCTACCTGACGAAGCACTGGCTGTTCGGCGACGGGGAATCCAACCTGATCTACGGCGCGTACACCTCGCTGGTGTACATCACGCCGGTGCTGGGCGGCTATCTCGCCGACCGGTATCTGGGGCAGCGCAAGGCGGTGCTGTTCGGCGCGGTGATCCTGACCATCGGCCACCTGCTGATGGCGTTCGAGGGACAGACCGGCATCACCGACCCGATCGTCAAGCAGGCCGATCCCGCGATCAACGTGTTCTGGGCGGCGCTCGCCTGCATCATCGTCGGGTCGGGATTCCTGAAGGCGAATATCTCGGTGATCGTCGGACAGCTCTACAGCCGGACCGACCTGCGCCGCGACGGTGCCTACACCATCTTCTATGTCGGGATTAACGTCGGCGCGGCGCTGGGCGTGATCTTCGCCGGTTTCCTCGGCGAAACCTATGGCTGGGCGTATGGCTTCGGCGCGGCGGGGATCGGCATGTTGCTGGGCCTGATCGTGTTCGTGCTGGGCAAGCCGTTGCTGAAGGGCCAGGGCGAGGCCCCGCGCCCGCTTTCCAAGGGTACCGAATGGGGGCTGTACGGCCTGGGCGTCGCATCGATCGGCGTGATCTGGGCATTGATCCAGTATCAATCGGTGATCGAGACGCTGCTCATCATTTCGGGCGTCGCGCTGCTCGGCTACGTCCTGTTCGAATCGTTCAAGCTGCCCAAGGAACCGCGCGAACGGATGTTCGCCATCCTGTTCCTCATCGCGCTGAACCCGGTCTTCTGGGGCCTGTTCGAACAGGCGGGCGGGTCGCTGAACCTCTATACCGACCGCTTTGTCGATCGTGGCGGCGTGCCGGCATCGCTGTTCCAGTCGATCAACGCGATCTACATCGTGCTGCTCGGCCCGATCTTTGCGGCATTGTGGGTCGCGCTGGCCAAGCGCAACCTTGAACCCTCGGCCCCGGCCAAGTTCGCGCTGGCGCTGCTGCAGGTCGGTTTCTCATTCCTGGTGTTCGTCTGGGGGGCAAAGACGGTCGGCCCGGAAATCGCGACGCCGGTGCTGTTCGTCTTCCTGATCTATTTCTTCCAGACGACCGGCGAGCTGTGCCTGTCGCCGGTCGGCCTGTCCGCGATGAACCGGCTGGCCCCCAAGCACCTTGCCAGCCTCATCATGGGCGCGTGGTTCTACATGACGGCGGTGGGCAATTTCGTGGCGGGCAAGATCGGCGAGGCGACCGGCGGCCATGACGGCGAAATGACCAAGGAAGGCACGCTGTCGGTCTATAACAGCATCGGGTGGTGGACGATCGGCATTGGCGTCGTCGTGCTGCTGCTCTCCCCGATCGTGAAGCGGTGGATGCACCTCGACACGCTGGCCGACGACACCGACCACAGCCTGGCCGGACAGGCCGAAATCGGCGAGCCGAAGGCGGCGGGCGTCGATGTGTGGAAGGAAGAGAAGTAAGGCCATGACGGCGGGCGGACCGATGGTTCGCCCGCCCCGTCGGCAAATCCGGTATTGCAACTGGCGCAAACCACGGTATGCCGCACCTCTCCCGATACGGGGGCGCTTAGCTCAGTTGGTAGAGCATCTCGTTTACACCGAGAGGGTCGGCGGTTCGAGCCCGTCAGCGCCCACCACCGCGCAGCGC
>CAJYRU010000057.1 GCA_913777295.1 uncultured Sphingomonas sp.
GCGGGATTGGCGACGGGCTTGCTCTTGCCGTCCTCCAGCTTCGTCACCGGCGGGTTGGCGGCCGGGAAGAAATGGTTGGCGATATACGGCCAGCCGAACAGCACCAGCGCAGCCAGTACCGCGAACAGCAGGAAATTCTTCTGGTCGTTCTTCACGTACAATCCTTAACGGCGCAGACTCAGGGCACCGGATCGTGGCCGTGCCCCCCCCAGGGGTGGCAGCGCGCGATCCGTTTGGCGGCCAGCCACGCCCCCTTGATCGCGCCATAGCGGGCAAGGGCGGTGATTGCATAGGCCGAACAGGAGGGTTGATAGCGACACGACGGCGGCAGGATCAGCGACGGACCCAATTGCCACGCGCGGGCGACCAGCATTAGCGCGCGGGCAGCGATACCCGGACGGCCAGTACCCGAACGGATAGGGCCGCCGGTGTCGGTCACCGGCGAACCTTGCGCAATGCCTTGGAAAGGTCGGCTTTCAGGTCGCCGAACGGACGTTCGATGCCACTTGCCCGGCCGATCAGCACGTGATCGGCACCGGCAATGCCCTGTTCGGGCAGCAGCTCTGCGGCAAGCGCGCGAAAACGCCGTTTCATCCGGTTGCGGACGACGGCGTTTCCGACCTTCTTCGATACGGTAATGCCGATTCGCATCGCCTGGGGCGGCGTATCGGCCAGTTCGTCCGGCTTGCGGTTGCGCACCAGCAGGACGAAGCCGGGCATGGGCGCCCGGCGTCCGCCATTCGCCGCCAGATAATCCCGGCGGCGAAGCATTTTGGTCAGGCCGACAGCTTCTTGCGGCCGCGGGCACGACGCGCGCGGATCACATTGCGGCCGCCCGGCGTCGCCATGCGCGAGCGGAAGCCGTGACGACGGGCCCGTACCAGGTTGCTCGGCTGAAAAGTCCGCTTCATCACTCATTCCCCGGGTATTCAAAACTGCCAGAACGTAAAAAGCCGCCAGTGACGGCGGCCGCGTGGGTGGTCCCTTAGCCATGGTGCCCATCCAAGTCAACGCCGACCGTCACACCCCGGCACGCATCCGCCGCCGTTTGGCGCTGGCGCGGCGCAGTGCCCGGTCGGACAGCGCGCGCAACCGCGGATGCCGCCGCAGCAGCCGCGCGAACCGGTGCCGCGCCCAGCGCGAATTGCGCAGGATCAACGCGGTCCCGGCGGCAAAGCTGAAGATGCCGACCGGTCCCGGCAACACCGCGACCAACGGCGTCACCAGGATCAGGACCACACCGACGATCACCAGGGGAATCCGCATCGACCGCCGCCATGCCAGTCGTGTGTTGCGGTGGCAAGACGGTCGCGACGGACCGTTCCCAATCGGCGGAAAGCGGCTATGGACGACAACCAGGGAAACGGGGACAGGGGCAGCATGGTCGCGATCGTATCGACGGCGGCGTATCTCGGGCTGGAGGCGCGGCGGGTCGAGGTGCAGGTCCAGCTGGCCAGTGGAGTCCCGGCGTTCGTCGTCGTGGGCCTCGCCGACAAGGCGGTGGGCGAGAGTCGCGAACGAGTGCGCGCTGCGATCGCCGCCATCGGCCTGTCGCTGCCGCCCAAGCGGATCACGGTGAACCTGTCGCCCGCCGACCTGCCCAAGGAAGGGTCGCATTACGATCTGCCGATCGCGCTCGGCCTGCTGGCGGCGATGGGCGTGGTCGATGCGGAGACGCTGTCCGACTATCTGATCGTCGGCGAACTGAGCCTCGACGGGCGGATCGCGGGGTCGCCGGGCGTGCTGCTGGCGGCGATGCTGGCGAGCGGGGAAGGGCGGGGGCTGATCTGTCCAGGGAGCCAGGGCGCGGAGGCTGCCTGGGCCGGAACGCCGGTCGTCGCCGCACCCGACCTCCTGTCGCTGCTCAACCATCTGAAGGGCGAGCAATTGCTGTCGCTGCCGCAACCCGGCGGCGCGGACGAGGGGTGGAGCGGCACCGACCTGAAACAGGTGAAGGGGCAAGAAACTGCGAAGCGCGCGCTGGAGATTGCGGCGGCGGGGAATCACAACCTGCTGATGGTCGGGCCGCCCGGCGCGGGCAAGTCGCTGCTCGCCTCCTGCCTGCCCGGCATATTGCCGCCATTGGACCCGGCCGAGGCGCTGGAGGTGTCGATGGTGCAGTCGGTGGCGGGTACGCTGACCGGCGGGCGCATGACCCGGGTGCGGCCGTTCCGTCATCCGCATCATTCGGCGTCGATGGCGGCGCTGACCGGCGGCGGCCTCAGGGTAAAGCCGGGTGAGATCAGCATGGCGCATCTGGGCGTGCTGTTTCTCGACGAGCTGCCCGAGTTCCAGCGCGCGGTTCTCGATTCGCTGCGGCAGCCGCTGGAAACCGGAGAGGTCAGCGTGGCGCGGGCCAATGCGCACGTCACCTTTCCCGCGCGGGTGCAGCTGATCGCGGCGATGAATCCGTGCCGCTGCGGGCATCTGGGCGATCCGGCGCTCGCCTGCGCCCGCGCGCCGCGCTGTGCCGCCGATTATCAGGCGAAGGTGTCGGGGCCGCTGCTCGACCGTATCGACCTGTCGATCGAGATGGCGGCGGTCAGCGCCGCCGATCTGGTCCTGCCACCCCCGGCGGAAGGATCGGCGGAAGTCGCCGCGCGGGTTGCGGCGGCGCGCGACGTCCAGCGCGCGCGCTATGCCGCCGACGGTATCCGCACCAATGCCGAGGCCGATGGCGCGGTGCTGGAACGGGCGGCCGCACTCGACACGCCGGCGCGGGCGCTGCTGGCGCAGGCGGCGGAGGCGATGCGGCTGTCGGCACGCGGGTTCCACCGGGTGTTGCGCGTCAGCCGGACCATCGCCGATCTGGCCGGAACCGAGGCGATCGGACGGGCGCAGGTCGCCGAGGCGCTGAGCTATCGGCGGCGGGCGCCGGTCAATTGACGGGGGTGCGGGATGGCGGACTATTGTTGCGAGCAGATGCAGGACGATCTGCAGCGACGTTGCTCGATCCACGCGGATCGGTCGGACTGTCCCGATGCGCTGATCGGACGCGCGGACGGCGGCTATGGTCTGATGATCCATGACGGTGGATCGGCGATGATCGCCATATCCTATTGTCCTTGGTGCGGGGTCAGGCTGCCGGACCGTTGCAGCCCGGAAGCATCCGATTGATCGATTGCCTTCGCCGCGCTCGCTTGCAACACATTGCGCAACTGTAACGAAGGGGGAGTGTCGAGATGGAATGGATGATCCTGCCGCTGAAGCGATATTTCGAGGTGCGCGGCCGGTCGCGTCGCCAGGAATATTGGATGTTCGTGCTATTCAGTTTTCTGATCGGCGTGGCCACGACCATCATCGACAACGTCCTCGGATTCGGTTGGGAGGGGAGCGGCCCGCTCAATGCCCTGACCAGCCTCGCGCTGCTGGTTCCCAGCTTCACCGTCGCTTTCCGGCGGCTGCACGACACCGACCGGTCGGCATGGTGGATGCTGCTCGTGTTCCTGCCGATCATCGGCTGGATCTGGCTGTTCGTGCTGTACGTGTCGGAGGGGACGCGCGGACCCAACCGGTTCGGCCCCGATCCCAAAGATCCCTATGGCGGCGCAGACATCGATCGCGTGTTTTCGTGACGGTTGCGGGGGCGCTTAGCTTCGGCTAACGCCCCCATGCGTGCCCCTGTGGTGAAATTGGTAGACGCGTCCGACTCAAAATCGGATTCCGCAAGGAGTGCTGGTTCGAGCCCGGCCAGGGGCACCAATTTCCGCTTTCGCCTCTTAACCTGGCGTTAGCGCCTCGCCCGATAGCCTCTCGCGCATGAGCGATCCGCCCGAAGGTCCGTTTCCCCCGCGTCCGCGCCGGGACAGCGTGTTCCTGAAGGCGCGGGTCGAATCCAGTGACATCGTGGTCGAATGCCGGGTGCGCAACGTGTCCGAATCGGGCGCCTGTATCGACGATCCGGTCCACCTTCCGCGCGATGGACGGGTGCTGGTGACGATGGGAACGCTCCACCATCTGGAGGGGCGGGTACGCTGGTCGCACGACGGCCGTGCCGGGGTCCTGTTCGACAGCGCGCATATCGATGTCGCGGCGGCACGGCGCCCGCGTGGTGCGATCGAGCCGGTGCCGCAGCATCTGGCGGGATGGCTTTCCCAGATGCACAGCCCCTATCGCCGGGGCGATGGCTGACCCTCAAGCAGCGCTGCGACAATAGCTGTCGATGAACTGCTGGTGCGGCGGCAGCTGCGCGACCGTGGCGGCGATCGTCGTGCGCAGGGCATCCAGCGCTGTGCCCAGCTCGCCCGGCGGCATCGCCCGCGCCAGCGGATGCCAGGCGGCGGGCGCCAGCCGCTGGCCCAGCATCACCTGCGTCCATGATCCGGTGCGGAACAGGTCGTCGGCGGATTGATAGGTGTGCGCCCCTTCCGCGAACAGGGCGATGCGCTCGGCCAGGCTGTCGGGCGGCGCGATGTCGCGCCGTTCGCGCCAGAATGGCTCGGGCCGCTGGTTCAGGTGATAATGAAGCAGCACGAAGTCGCGCACCGCCTCGATCTCGCGCCGGGCCTGGTCGTTGAAGCGCGCGCGCGCCGCAGCACCGGGATGGCCGAACGGGAGCAGCTGCACCAGCCGGGTGAGCGCGATCATCACCAAGTGCAGGCTGGTCGATTCGAGCGGCTCGACAAACCCGCTCGACAGGCTGAGCGCGACGCAGTTCCGCTCCCACATGGTCAGCCGCCGCCCGGTGCGGAACCGGATCAGGCGCGGGTCGGTCAGTGGCTGCCCCTCGACCGATGCCATCAGCCGGTCGTGCGCGGCATCGTCGGCCAGATGGCGGGAACTGTAGACCAGCCCGTTGCCGATGCGGTGCTGCAGTGGAATCTGCCAGCGCCAGCCGGCATCATGGGCGATGGCGCGGGTGTAGGGCGCCGCCGGCCCGGTGGCGCGGGTCTGCACCGCCAGCGCGCGGTCGGTCGGCAGCCACGCCCCCCAATCCTCGAACCCCACGCCCAGCGTCTGTTCGATCAGCAGCGCGTGGAAGCCGGTGCAATCGAGGAAAAGGTCGCCCGCGATCCGCTGCCCATCGTCGAGGACCAGCGCGGCAATGTCGCCGCTGTCCCCGTCGCGTTCGACCCGCGCGATGCGCCCCTCGATCCGCGTCAGCCCCTGCGCCTCGCTGCGCGTGCGCAGATAGGCGGCGTAGCGGCCGGCATCGAAATGATAGGCATAGTTGAGCGGGGTGTCCGGACCGCCGAGAAAGCGCCCCGCCGCCGCCGCCTCATGTTCAAGGCAATAGGCACCGATGTCCGCCGCCGCGCCCTGTCCGCGCGCCTCCAGCCAGAAATGCTGGACATCGCCCATCCAGGTCGACCGGCCGACCTCGCCGAACGAATGGATGTAGCGGTCGCCGGTCCGCGCCCAGCCTTCGAACGCAATGCCCAGTTTGAAGCTGGCCCCGGTCGCGGCCATGAAATCGCGTTCGTCGAGGCCCAGCAGCGCGTGGAAGCTGCGGATGGTGGGGATGGTCGCTTCGCCCACGCCGACCGTGCCGATCGCGTCGGATTCGACCAGGGTCACTTCGACCAGCCCGGCCAGCTGCCGCGTCAGCAGCGCCGCCGCCAGCCAGCCGGCGGTGCCGCCGCCCGCGATCACGATCCGCTTCGGGGTCATCGATTCAGCCTCTGCAACAGTTTCGCGCGCAACCGCCGGGCCGCCGCGGGATCGAGGGGGGCGAGGTCGCCCTGCATGGCAGGGGGCAGGTGGGCGCGCGCATCCTCGCCGCCGTGCCAGATATAATGGTCGAACATCGCCGCCCACGCCGAGCGCTCGGCCGCCGGACGTTCGCGCAGCGACAACATCGCATGGAGCAAGGTCGTCATCGGGCTGTCGGCTAAGGCGGGGGCGTCGTTCCACCAATAGTTTATCATCACGTTGAAGCGGTCCAGCGCCTCGACATTGTGCCACCACAGCGCGGGGTAGAAGAGGACGTCGCCCGGGGTCAGATCGGCGACCTGGGCCTGTTCCAGCGCGGCGGCATAGCGGGGATAACGGTCGAGATCGGGCGCGCGCAGGTCGACCATGCTGACCACCTGTCCGCCGGGCGTCGGCTCCAGTGGGCCGGGATAGAGGTTCGCGACCTGGCCGGGCGGGAACAGGGTGAAGCGGCGCTGTCCGACCAGACAGACGGCGAGGTTGTTCGACAGGTCGTAATGCGTCGCGGCGACGGTGCGATTGCCGATCCAGATGCTGGCCAGCGGAGCGGTCTGACCGGCGGAGGCGGGCGGCAGCGACAAGTCGTTGTCACGGCGCAGGCCGGGCAGATATGTGTCGAGATCGGTCGACCCGATATAGAAGGCGGGCGAATCCGGATCGTCGAGATGCGCTGCAATCCGGTCGAGATAGGCGGACAGCCCGACCCGCGCCGCATCGAAGTTCAGTCCCGACCAGTCATCGCGGTAGAAGAAGCGCCCGCCGATCGTCGGATCGCCGGTGTAGCCGACGATCGGTCGCCCGCCGTCGAACTGCTTGAGATAGGCGATGGCGGCATCCGCACCCGACCGCCCCGCCGCGATCAATGGCCAGCCGGCGGCGAGGCCGCGCAGGATCACCGGCTCGTTGGCGGCCAGCAGGGCCGGCAGGTCGATCCCCTGTGCGCCATCGATGCTGCGGACCGGGCGTACCATGGTCAGTGGCCGTGGCGCTGCTGCCGCCGGTCGATCAGTCGGGGGATATTGTCGAGCGAGGCGCTGGCCATGAACGCGGCACGCAGTGCGCCGCTGCTGTGCAGCTTCGCCAGCTGATCGGCGGTCAGCGCATCGAGCGCGTCGTCGGCGACGACCAGAATGTCGGTGATGGTGCAGCTCTGCCCGTCGCCCAGGTCGAGTTCGATATTGGTCGAGCGCAGCAGGTCGGCGGCCTGCCACGCGGCGAACAGCGGGGCGTTGATCTGCTGCCCTTCGTGGATGACGTCCAGCACCGCTTCGACATGCGCCAGATACGGCGCGGTGCCGCCATGGGGCAGGTAGAGCGGATTGCCGTCACCGCCGCGCGCGACGCGGGGATCGCTGAGGTCGATGGTGACGCCGCCGTCCTCCCGATCGCGCGCGAAGGGGCCGCGCTGGCGGATGGCGGGGACGTAGCTTGCCTGCCAGTCGTCGTCTTCGCCAAGAAACAGATTGTCGTCGGGGTCGAGGCCCAGCAGCGCGACCGCATAGAGGCCGCCCCGGTCGTCACGGCGGAACAGGATCGGATAGTCGCGCTGGGCCGCTTCGAATTCATTGGGGAACAGCAGCACCTGATTGACCGCATCGCCGTGTTCGGCGCCGTGCGCCACCCGCACGGTCAGGTCGTGGTGATCGACATTGTTGACGGACACGGGGGGCATCGACACGCGGACCTTTCGTTGGACGGGGGCAGGGTAAGGCCTCCGGCGGTGATGAAAAGGGGCATCCTCGCGGGAAGGATGCCCCTTTTCAATCAGTTGACCGGCATCAGAAGCGGTAGCGCGCGCCGAGCAGGAAGCGGGGCTTCAGCTCCTGTGCGAAGACCAGCGCATTCCGGTCGCGCCCATATTGCACCAGCGGCTCGCTGGTCAGGTTCACTCCCTCGATCGACAGCGCCATGCGGTCGTTCAGGTCGTAGCTGATGTTGAAGTCCAGCGTGCCGAAGGGGGCGACGAACAACGGATTGCGGCTTTCGCCCTGGTTGGTGGCGGCGAGGAACTTGTCGCGCCAGTTGTACGACACGCGGGCCGACAGGCCGTTCTTGTCGTAGATGATCGACCCGTTGGCACTGTCGCCGAGGCCCGTCAGCGCGAACACGTTGACG
Organism: uncultured Sphingomonas sp.; assembly: GCA_913777295.1. Classification (GTDB taxonomy): domain Bacteria; phylum Pseudomonadota; class Alphaproteobacteria; order Sphingomonadales; family Sphingomonadaceae; genus Sphingomonas. Next base: position 7,768 of record CAJYRU010000057.1, read on the forward strand.
CTGGGGTCGGCGGCGATGTCGGCATTCACGTCGCCATATACCTTCGTATAGGACGCCTGCACGCCGAAGCCGGTATTGCCGAAGAAGTGCTGCCCCGCCAGTTCGAAGCCATAGATATGGCCGTCGCGGTTGTTCACCGGCTGCGTCACCGCGAAGTTGTAGAGCGGATCCTGCGCGTTGCCATAGATGTCGACCGCCTGCAGGATCGAATCGACGAACCCCTGGTTCAGCGCGCCGCTCGCATTGCGGTTTGCCTGGAACGTGGCGTCTGCTTGTGCCGTGTTGCCGCCATTTTGCTGCAGGAGCGCGGTGTAGGTGAACAGGTTCACGTCGCTGAGATCCGCTGCCAGCGCGCGCAGTCGATCGGCCGCCGTCCCCGAACGGGTCCCCGCCGCCCCCGACGACGGATCACGCAGGTCGAACAGCGTGCGGTTGAAGACGCCCGTGCCGATGAAGTTGCGCACCCGCTTGTCGAAGAAGCCGAGCGAGACATAGCTCGACGGCTTGTAATACCACTCTACCGACAGGTCGAAATTGTCGGAGACGAGCGGCAGCAGCCCGGCATTGCCCGACGTGCCGGTCGGCCGTCCGCCCAGCGCCGTCGGCCGGGCCGGTGCACCGGCGGTCACCGACGAGAAGAGATTGCCATAGTCGGCACGGGCGAGCGTCCGGCTGGCCGAGGCGCGGGCGATGAAGTTGTCGAACACCTCGATATTGAAATCGACCGAGGGCAGCAGGTTCTGGTAATGGCCGCGCTGTGTGACGGTCGACGTCGCCGATGAAATGACCGGCGAGAAGTCGTTGTCCGAATCCCATTTGATGGCCGACGGCACTGCCTGCAACGCCAGGGATTTGACCCTGGTCTCTTCATAGCGGGTGCCAAACACCAGGTTCGCGGTCCGCCCGGCGATCTCGCCTTTCCACGTGATCTGACCGTACACGCCCCAGATCTTTTCACCGACGCGATCGTAATCGTTGGCGGTCGTGTTGATGGGGTTGGCGGCGTAGAAGTTGGAGAAGATGCCGTTCAACGCGACGGCGTTCCCGCGGAAGGCGGTGCGTTTCACGTCGGCCGTGTTGAAGCGGTCGAACTTGCAGTCGAGGCAGAAGGTCTTGACCACGTTCGAGGCGAGGCGCTGCACGATGCCCGGATCGGTGATGCCCCAGTCGCCCAGCTGCTGCTGCGTCTGCACCCGCGCGCTGGTCATCACCGAATCGGTATAGGTGCCGCCGACATCGAACCGGCTGCCACCGCCCAGGTCCCAGCCGAGATCGGCGCGGCCGCCGTTGATCCGCTGCCGCTGGGTCGCCGAGTTGGTACGTGCGATCTGCGTACCTAGGTCGCCGATGTCGAGGATGCCGTTGCCGTTGCCATTGATCCGGTCGTTGATCGTCTGCGTCACGCGGGGGAAGCCGCTGCTGTAGTCGATCGCCTGGCTGTCGATGACCGGCGCGCCGAGCGACACCAGCGTCGCCGAGGTGCCGTTGGGCGCATCGGGCGTCGAGCGCGAGACGGCGTGATAGCCATCGAGGTTCAGCGTCAGGCGATCGGTCATCTGCCATTTGCCGTTCAGGCCATAGGATTGCAGCTGCGTCTTCGTTGCGCGGAACTGCTGCTCGAAGCCCTGGTCCTTCACGCCGTTGATCGTTTCCGAGATGAAATCGGGGGTGGCGATCACGTCATTGCCGTTGAAGACGATACGGCCGAACGGACGGTTGAACCAGTTGGTCTGTTCGCTGCGCTGTTCCTCCAGCCGGTTCTGCGCGAACAGCGCGTCGGCGGTGAAGGTCAGTCGTTCGGTCGGGGCGAACTGCATCACCGCCTGGCCGTTGATCCGCTCGCGCTTGTTTTCTGAAAACTGGTAGCGGCTGTCATTGGGGATCAGCGTGAACGGCGTGGTCGGCCGGTTTTCGATCTGGGTCTGCGCATTGACGTAGGGGCCGGCGGGATTCAGCACGGCCGACGTCGGGATCGCGGTGAAATAATTGGGCGCGCTCTGCGCCGAGGTGCTGTCGCGCCGCTGGTAGCTGCCGAAGACCGACAGGCCGAAGGTGCGGGCGTCGTTGCGCCAGCTGAGCAGGCCCGACACTTCGGGAAGGACACGTCCCCCCACACCGGCCATGGTGCTGACGTCGTGCAATGCCTTGGCACCGAATGATCCGGTGACGCCATCCTCTCGCGACTCCAGCGGCTTGCGGGTGACGACGTTGATCGCCGCACCGATGCCGCCCGATGGAATGGCGGCGCGGCCGGTCTTGTAGACCTCCAGCGCCGACACGCCTTCCGAAGCGAGATTCTGGAAGTCGAACGACCGGCCGGTGCCGCGCGCGAAATCGCCCGCGCCGCTGGTGTCGACGTTCGATGCGGGAAGCTGGCGCCCGTTCAGCGTGACGAGGTTGAACCCGCCGGAGAAGCCGCGCACCGACACCTGCGACCCTTCGCCATTCACCCGGTTGATCGATACGCCGGTGATGCGCTGCAGCGACTCGGCGAGGTTGGTGTCCGGAAACTTGCCGATGTCCTCGGCGCTGATCGCATCAACCACGCCGGCGGAATTGCGCTTGATGTCGATCGCGCGGTTCAGTGAGGCGCGGATGCCGGTGACGACGATCTCGTCACCTTCCTGCACCGGGTCCTGGCCGGTCGGCTGGACGGTGCTGCCGGCGGCACCTTCGGTCGCGCCGGGTTGCGCGTTGACGGCGGTATCGTTCGTTTGTGCGGCGGCAATGCCGGGCGCTGCCAGCAAGGCGGCAAGCGTGATGCCCGAGGCGCTGCGCGCCAGCGTGCCGAGAAGATGACCTCTCATGCGAAAACTCCCCTTAAGCGTGGTGCGGTTCGATCCGCCCATCGTGTCGCCGGAACGTCCAGCGATGGTATCGCTACCATCTTGTCTAGCGCTGTCAATTCAGGAAATAGGATAACATTATGAAATAAATGGATAATATCCGGTATCTGATTTGGAGCGGTCATTTTTGCCGTATCCGGAACTATCGTCGGCGCGGCATTAACCAGAAATTATACGAACGACCGTAGCACCGTCGATTGGAGCGGACAGGGGATCCCAGGGGGGGAATCGCTGAAAGCGTTGGAGCTGTTACATGATGCGTTGGTTTCGCAAGAACGCCCCGGTTCGGACGAAGTTTGTCGTCATGGGCGCAATCTATGCGCTGCTGACCGCGATCCCGGCCGCGACGACGTTCGCCGCGCTATATGGCCTTGCCCCGGCTGCCGTCCTGATCGCCATCGCACTGTCCGCAACGGCCACGACGATCGTCCTCGCGGTGGTGTTCCGCAGCGCGGTTTGCGACCCCTATGTCGATTCGGTCGTCGGCATGGAGGCCATTGCCGCAGGCGACCTGTCCCGTCCGATCGCCCATGTCGAATATCAGGACTGCATCGGCCGCATGGCACGTGCGATGCAGGTGTTCCAGGCGAACGGGCAGCTGATCAAGGACGCGGCGCGTAGCCAGGAACTCGTGGTCGGCCGGTTGGGCGAGGGGCTGTCGCGGCTTGCCGCCAGCGACATCAGCTACCGCATCGCCGAAACCTTCCCCGCCGACTATGAACGGCTGCGCACCGATTTCAACGCGGCGATGGACGCGGTGTCCGAAGTGCTTGCGGCGGTGCGCGAAGCGACCAGCGGCATCAACAACGGCGCCAACGACATCCGCCAGGCATCGGACGACCTGTCGCAGCGAACCGAGCAGCAGGCCGCCAGCCTTGAACAGACCGCAGCGGCGATGGACCAGATCACCGGCACGGTGCGCGAAACGGCGGCCGGCGCGACCCGTGCCCATACCGTCGTCAGCGAAACCCGCGACGAGGCCGAACAATCCGGTGATGTCGTGCGCCGCGCGGTCGACGCGATGCACGGGATCGAGCGTGCGTCGGGCGAGATCGGCGACATCATCACCGTCATCGACGGCATCGCGTTCCAGACCAACCTGCTGGCGCTGAACGCCGGGGTCGAGGCCGCCCGCGCCGGCGATGCGGGCAAGGGGTTCGCGGTCGTCGCGTCCGAAGTGCGCGCGCTGGCGCAGCGTTCGGCCGACGCCGCCAAGGATGTGAAGGCCAAGATCAACGCATCGTCCGAACAGGTCGCGACCGGGGTCGAACTGGTCAGCGAAACCGGCAAGGCATTGCAGCGGATCATCGGGCGTATCGGCGAGATCAGCGCGCTGGTCGGCACCATTGCCACTTCGGCCGACCAGCAGGCGACCGGGCTGCAACAGGTCAACACCGCCGTCAACGAGATGGACGGCGTGACCCAGCAGAACGCGGCGATGGTCGAGCAGGCGACCGCCGCCGCCCGCACATTGGCCGAAGAGGCGCAGGAGCTGGCGCGGCAGGTCGATCGCTTCACGTTGCGCCACGGCACCCATGTCGCGGCTAAGGTCGTCGCTGCCCCGCGCCACGCCCCGACCCAGAGCGCCGTCCACCGGTTGCAGGCCCGCGTCGCGCAGGTCAGCCGCGACATGGCCCCGTCACCGCCGCCGCCACGCCGCACGGCCGCAGCCGGCAGCGGTGCCGCCACGGCCGCCGCGATGGTCGTGGATGACGACGACTGGACCGAATTCTGATCCCAATCCCCGCCAGCGACCTTCTTTTCCGGGATACGCCCATGACCATCGCCCTTCCTGCCGTACTCGATACTCCCGCCGCCGCTCCGCTGCGCCAGACGCTGCGCGATGCGATCGGCGCCGGCCGCCCGATCCAGCTCGACGCGTCGGGCGTGGAGCGGATCGGGCAGGCGTGCCTGCAGGTGCTGGCCGTCGCCGAGGCCGCGGCAGAGGAGTCCGGTCAGGAATTTCGCATTGTCGACGCAAGCCCGGTGTTCGCCGACATGGCGACGCTGGCGGCCCTCGACACCCTCATCGCCGCCTGATCCGGAGCGAAGCCCATGGACCTCGACGCAATCCAGCAGATCTTCTTTCAGGAATGCGAGGAAGGCCTTTCCGCGATGGAGGGCAATTTCGCGCTGCTGCGCGACGGCGACCGCGATTCGGAAACGATCAACGCGGTGTTCCGCTGCGTCCATTCGATCAAGGGCGGGGCGGGCGCGTTCGGCCATGAACGGCTGCAGGCCTATACCCATCAGTATGAAACGCTGCTCGACCTGATCCGCAACGGTACGCTGGAGCTGACGCCCGCGCTGCTGGATGTGGTGGTGGGCGCGTTCGACGTGCTGTCCGACCATGTCGCCGCAGCGCGCGACCATGATACGCCGCCGTCCGATGCGGCGATGCTGGAACGACTGGTCGCGGCGGCCGGTGGGGATACTGCTCCCAAGGCCGCGTCGGCTGCGGCGGCCGAGCCTGCGCCGACGGCCGCCATTTCGGACGATTTCGACGATCTCATGTCGATGCTTGGCGACGTGGCGCAGTCGGAGGATGGCGCGGACGCGGCCAATGGCTGGCGCCTGCGCTACACGCCGGGGGCCAAGGCGTTCGAACACGGGTCCGAACCGCTGCTGCTGCTGCGCGAGCTGACGATGCTGGGGGGCAAGGTCACGCTGTGCGACCGCAGCGCGCTGCCCCCGATCGACCGGATGGACCCGGAATGCGGGTATCTGGCGTGGGACGTGGCGCTGCCCGCCAGTGTCGCCGAGGACGATATTCGCGCGGTCTTCGAATTTGGTGATTCGACCGCGATCACCCTGACGAAGGGCGATGCCGCACCGGCGATGGCCGAGGACAGTATCGACGCCCTGTTCGACCTGCTCGATTCGGTCGAGGCGGCACCGGTGGCTGTCGCTCCCGAGCCGGAGGTTGTCGCACCGCCGCCGCCACCCCCGCCCCCTGCGCCAGTGCCTGCGCCGGCTCCCGCACCTGTCGCGGCGGAACCGGCGGCACCGCGCGCCGCGCCGGGCGCACCGGCGGCACCGCCCGCCCAGACGATCCGCGTCGACCTCGACAAGCTCGACCGGCTGGTCAACCTGGTCGGCGAGCTGGTGATTACCCAGGCGATGCTGGCGCAGCGGCTGGCCGAAAACCAGATGGGCGGCATTTCGGAACTCAGCGACCTCGAACATCTGACGCGCGAGTTGCAGGAATCGACGATGGCGATCCGCGCCCAGCCGATGAAGACGGTGTTCAGCCGCGTGCCGCGTATCGTCCGCGAACTCGAAGGGGAAACCGGCAAGCGGGTGCGGCTGGAGGTCGATGGCGAGATGACCGAGGTCGACAAGACCGTGGTCGAACGCATCGGCGAACCGCTGACCCACCTGATCCGCAACGCCGTCGACCACGGCCTGGAGATGCCCGACGTCCGCGTGGCGGCGGGCAAGCCGGCCGAGGGCGTCGTCCGCCTGGCGGCGGCGCACCAGTCGGGCCGCATCGTCATCACCGTGTCCGACGATGGACAGGGGATCAACCGCGCACGGGTAAAGGCCAAGGCGATCGAGAAGGGCATCATCCTGCCCGATGCGGTGCTGAGCGACGAAGAGATCGACAATCTGATCTTCGCGCCCGGTTTCTCGACCGCAGCGGCGATCACCAACGTATCCGGGCGCGGCGTCGGCATGGACGTGGTGCGCAAGAATATCCAGGCGCTGGGCGGCCGCATCGGCATCCAGTCGCGCGAGGGCTTCGGGTCGAGCTTTTCGCTCAGCCTGCCGCTGACGCTGGCGGTGCTGGACGGCATGATCGTGACCGTCGGCGCGCAGACCTTCGTCATTCCGCTAGGCCATATCGTCGAGAGCCTGCGCCCCGACGACGACACGCTCAGCCGGCTGGGGCCGGACGGGACGCTGCTCGACGTGCGCGGGTCCTATGTGCCGGTGCTGCGCATCGCCGACTATCTGGGCATTGACGGGGCGGAGCGGAACCCGACCAATGCCGTGCTGATCGTGGTCGAGGGCGACCATGGCCAAGCCGCGCTGCTGGTCGACACGATCCAGGATCAGCGGCAGGTGGTCGTCAAGAGCCTGGAGGCGAACTATCAGGCGATCGACGGCGTGGCCGGCGCGACGATCCTGGGCGACGGACGCGTCGCGCTGATCGCCGATGTCGACGCGCTGACGACGCGCGGCCGCTTCGCCAACCGCCCGTCGGCGGCACTGGCCGCATGAACCGGGCCGCCGCCCTCGACGACAGCCGCGCGCGCGAATTCGCGTTCAACGCCGGCGACCACCGTGCCATTGCGGCGCTGGTGTATGACGAGGTCGGCATCCTGCTGCCCGATGGCAAGGCGCAGCTGGTCTATGGCCGGATCGCGCCGCGCGTGCGGGCATGCGGGCTGACCAGCTTTTCGGACTATGTCGCGCACATCGGCCGCGATGCCGAGGAACGCGGCCGGGCGATCGACGCGCTGACGACGAACCACACCAGCTTCTTCCGCGAAAACCATCATTTCGAGGATTTCGTGGAGCGGATCTGGCCGCCGCTGGCCGACCGGCTGGCAAAGGGCGGCCGGGTGCGGCTGTGGTCGGCGGCGTGTTCGAGCGGCGAAGAACCCTATTCATGGCTGATGGCGATGTTCGGCACCGACCGCGCCGCCGCCCAACGACTGTTGAAGACCGACCTCAGGATGCTGGCGACCGACGTGTCGCCGAGCGTCCTGAACACCGCACGCGCGGGCCGGTATTCGAAGGAAACGATGCGGACCGTACCCGCGTCGCTGCGTTCCGTCTGGACCCGGGGGGAAGACGACGACCTGATCGTCGATCCGGTCCTGCGCGATGGGATAGCGTTTCGGCCGCTCAACCTGCTCGGCGACTGGCCGTTCAAGGGGCGGTTCGACACGATCTTCTGTCGCAATGTCATGATCTATTTCGACGAGCCCACGAAAGAACGTCTGCTGGCGCGGCTCGGCGATCGACTGGAGGTTGGGGGGATGCTCTACATCGGTCATTCGGAGCGGCTGATCGGTGCGGTACAGGACAAGTTCCGCTGCATCGGCCGCACCGCCTATCAGAAGATCGCCGCATGAGCGTCCGCACCCTCATCGTCGATGATTCGATGGCGATGCAGGCGATCATCCGCCGTCGGCTGCTGGCCGATCCGGGGATCGAGGTCGTCGGCACCGCCGCCAGCGCCGACGAGGCGCGCGCGCAGATCAAGGCGCTCGACCCCGATGTCGTGACGCTGGACATCGAGATGCCGGGCATGAGCGGCCTCGACTTCCTCGAACGGCTGATGCGGTTGCGCCCGACGCCGGTGGTCATGCTGTCGACGCTGACCGCGCAAGGGGCCGAAGCCAGCCTGACCGCGCTGGAACGTGGCGCGTTCGACTGTTTCGACAAGACGCGGCTGATGGCCGGCAACGATGCCGGCTGCACGTCCGAACTGACCGAACTGGTCCGCGCTGCCGCCACCGCGCGTCCCGCAGCGCGCGCGACTCCGGTCCGCGCCGCGCCGGTGCAGGAACGGACGAGCTACACGCCGCGCCCCGGCGCCATGATCGCGATCGGCGCCTCGACCGGCGGCGTCGAGGCGCTGATCGAGCTGCTGTCGGCCTTTCCGGCGAATTGCCCGCCGACCGTCATCGTCCAGCATATGCCGGCAACCTTCACCCCCAGCTTTGCCGCGCGGCTCAACCGCCTGTGTGCGCCGACCGTCGAGGAAGCGCGTGCGGGCGCACCGCTGGCGGTGGGCAAGGTCTATCTGGCCCCCGGCGGCGAACGGCATATGGAGATCGGCGGATCGGGCGACCGCCGCCATTGCCGCCTGGTCGAAGGCGACAAGGTCAATGGCCACCGCCCGTCGGTCGACCGGCTGTTCCATTCGGTCGCGCGCCTCGCGGGGCGCGATGCGACCGCCGCGATCCTGACCGGCATGGGCTGCGACGGGGCGGAGGGGATGAAGGCGATGCGCAGCTGCGGATCGATGACCTTCGGCCAGGACAAGGCGACCAGCGTCGTCTACGGGATGCCCGCCATCGCACAGCAGATCGGCGCGGTCGTCGAGCAATTGCCGCTGCGCCGCATCGCGCAGCGGTTGCTGGCGGAATGTGCCGCATGAGTGCGCTGTCCGCCCGCGACGGCCTGCGCCGGCTGACGGTGGCGCAGGGCGAGATGAAGGTCAGCGACGAACGCGACGTCGTGCTGACGACCGTGCTGGGCAGCTGCGTCGCGGCGTGTTTCTACGATCCGGTCGCGCAGAT
>CAJYRU010000058.1 GCA_913777295.1 uncultured Sphingomonas sp.
CCATAAATCGCGCGCATAATGGCAAAGATCACGACTCCGCGCCCGGTACGCGGCACCCAGGACATTTTCGGCGATTTCGAGCGGCGCTTCACCCATGTCGCCGAGACGTTCGAGCGCGTGCGCCGGCTGTATTGCTTCAACCGGGTCGAAGTGCCGGTGTTCGAATCGACCGCCGTCTTCGCCCGCTCGCTGGGCGAGACGACCGATGTCGTGTCAAAGGAAATGTATTCGTTCGAGGATCGCGGCGGCGATTCGCTCACGCTGCGCCCCGAATTCACCGCCGGCATCGCCCGCGCGTTCCTGACCGAAGGGTGGCAGCAGCACGCCCCGCTGAAGCTGGCGACGCATGGGGCCGTGTTCCGCTACGAACGCCCGCAAAAGGGCCGTTATCGCCAGTTCCACCAGATCGACGCCGAAGTGATCGGTGCGGCCGAGCCGATGGCCGATGTTGAACTCCTGGCGATGGCCGACCAGCTGCTCAAGGAGCTGGGCATTTCGGATGGCGTCACGCTGCAGCTCAATACGCTGGGCGATGCCGAGACGCGCGATGCGTGGCGCACGGCGCTGGTCGAGCATTTCGAGGAACATCGCGGCGAGCTGTCCGAAGACAGCCTCAAGCGGCTCGACAAGAACCCGATGCGCATCCTCGATTCGAAGGATCCGCGCGACCGGCCGATCGCCGATTCGGCACCGGGGATCGACGGGTATCTGACGGCGGAAGCGGCGGACTTCTTCGCTGCGGTCACCTCCGGGCTGGACGCGGCGGGCGTCGCATGGACCCGCAACGACCGCCTCGTGCGCGGGTTGGATTACTATCGCCACACCGCGTTCGAGTTCGTGACCGATCGGCTGGGTGCGCAGGGCACGGTGCTCGCCGGCGGCCGCTATGACGGGCTGATCGAATCGCTAGGTGGCTCGCCGACGCCGGGTGTCGGCTGGGCGGCGGGGATCGAGCGGCTGGCGATGCTGCTGGAGGAGCCGGCGGCGCCGCGTACCGCCGTTTGCGTCATCCCGCGCGAAAGCGGGGCCGATGCCGCAGCAATGACGCTCTTGCAGGACCTGCGTGCCGCCGGGGCGGTGGCCGACATGGCCTATCGCGGTAATATGAAACGGCGCATGGCCAAGGCCGACACGCAGGATGCGTCGATGGTCGCTTTGGTCGGAGCGGATGCCGGCATCACTGCCAAGCTGTTGGCGACCGGTCGACAGATCGACGTGACCGCCGAGGACCGCGAGGCATTTCTGCACGCCGCCACCCTGTATTCGTCGGGCGTGACCGATGGCGATGTCGAGGGCGATTCGGTGCTCGAGGAAATGATCGGCGAATGGCGCCAAGGTCTCTGGCAGGCATCGGATAGCGAATGACCATCGCCCCCGAACGCATCGCCCAGATCGAGGCGCGGCGCGACGAACTGGCGGCGCAGATGGCGACGGGCGACCTGCCCGGCGACCGTTTCGTTGCGGTGTCGAAGGAATATGCCGAGCTGGAGCCGGTCGCGGCAGCGGCGGGTGAGGTCCGGCGGCTGCGCGCCGAGAGCGAGAGCCTGTCGTTCATGACGCAGGACGCCGACGACGATTTGCGGCAGATGGCGGTGGAGGAACTCCACGCCAACCGCCAGCAACTCGAAGCCGCCGAACGTGCGCTGTCGCTGGCGCTGTTGCCGCGCGACGCGGCGGACGAACGCGCGGCGATGCTCGAAATCCGCGCCGGGACGGGCGGCGACGAAGCCGCGCTGTTCGCGGGCGACCTGTTCCGCATGTATCAGCGTTATGCCGACAATCGCGGCTGGCGGGTCGAGCTGATCTCGGCATCGGTGTCGGATGCCGGCGGCTACAAGGAAGTCGTCGCCAGCGTCACCGGCGCGGGCGTGTTCGCGCGCCTCAAGTTCGAAAGCGGCGTCCACCGCGTGCAGCGCGTTCCCGCGACCGAGAGCGGCGGGCGCATCCACACCAGCGCCGCGACCGTCGCCGTCCTGCCCGAAGCCGAAGATGTCGACGTCCAGATCGACGACAAGGACCTGCGCATCGACGTGTACCGTTCGTCCGGCCCCGGCGGCCAGTCGGTCAACACGACCGACTCGGCGGTGCGCATCACCCACCTTCCCACCGGGCTGGTCGTGATCCAGCAGGACGAAAAGTCGCAGCACAAGAACAAGGCGAAGGCACTGAAGGTCCTGCGTACCCGCCTGTACGAGGCCGAACGCCAGCGGCTGGCGGACGAACGCGCCGGCACCCGCCGGTCGATGGTCGGCTCCGGCGACCGGTCGGAGCGCATCCGCACGTACAACTTTCCGCAGGGGCGGGTGACCGACCACCGCATCAACCTGACGCTCCACCGCCTGCCCGAAATCCTCGAGGGCGAGATGGAGGAACTGATCGGCGCGCTGATCGCGCAGGACGAGGCGGAGCGGCTGGCGACGCTGGATGGGTGAGACGACGCTGCGTCGCGCACTGGTCGCGGCGACGGAGCGGATCGCCGGTGTCTCCGATTCTCCACGGCTCGACGCCGAACTGCTCGCCGCCCATGCCCTGGGCTGCTCGCGCGAGGCGATGCTGCTCGCTCGTCTCGACGACCCGGTCCCCGAGGCGTTCGACGCACTGGTCGAGCGCCGCCTAGCCCACGAGCCGGTCGCATACATCACCGGCAGCCGCGCCTTCTGGACGATCGAGCTGATGGTCGGCCCCGGCGTACTGGTCCCGCGCGCCGACAGCGAGACGCTGATGGAGGCTTCCGTGGCGCATTTCGCCGGGCGGGCGCCCAGGCGCCTCCTCGACCTCGGCACCGGGCCGGGTACGTTGCTGCTCGCGGCGCTGGACGAGTGGCGCGACGCGACCGGGTTGGGCGTCGATGCCTCGGGCGTCGCGCTCGACTATGCCCGGCGCAATGGCGAGGCGCTGGGGCTGGGCGGGCGCGTGACGTGGATGCAGGGCGACTGGACCGCCGGTATCGACGGACGCTTCGACCTGGTCCTCGCCAATCCGCCCTATATCGGCACCGACGAAACCCTGCCGCGCGAGGTGGCCGGGCATGAACCGGCGGGCGCGCTGTTCGCCGGGGCGGACGGGCTGGACGATTATCGCCGCATCGTCCCCGACCTGCCCCGGCTGCTGGCACCCGGCGGGATCGCCGCGATCGAGATCGGCCATACGCAGGGCGACGCGGTGATGGCGCTGGTGCGGAACGCCGGTCTGCCGGCGCGGCTGGTCCGCGATCTGGGCGATCGTGCGCGTTGCGTCGTGGCCGGTTGACGAAGCTGTTCGCGACCCCATCTTTCCGCTTGGAGAACCCCGAAGCACCCGCTAAGACCGGCAGCGGGGCAGGCACCATCGACCAAGGCGTCGATCGCGGGGCGTGGCTCCTTCCAACGTCATGTGAACCACTGTCGTCCGGTGGTCATGGCAGGCGGACGGTGCCCGTGCATCGTTTCGCACAGTGGCTCGCACCCGGGATCGCGAGATCGACGGACAGGTAAGGACAGGACAACCAACCCTTGATGAACAATCGTCAGGCCGGCCGCCGTCGCGGTCGCGGTGGCCAGCGTCAGCCGGGAAGCGGCGGCGGCAATCCGCGTGATAACGGCAACCGTATCGACAACCGTGCGCGCGGCAACGCGGCGCAGTTGCTGGAAAAGTACAAGAACCTCGCCGCCGACGCCCAGCGCGCCGGCGACCGGGTGAACACCGAATATTACCTTCAGTTCGCCGATCACTATTTCCGCGTCCTCGAAGCCGGTCGTTCGCGGGTCGAGGAACAGCGCCGCAGCCGCGAGGATTTCGACGGCAACGACGAGGATGATTTCGACGGCGACGATGGCGTCGAGACCGGCGGTCAGGACCGTGGCAATCGCGACCAGCGCGACGATCGCGGTCAGCGCGATGATCGCGGAAACCGGGACGATCGCCAGCCCCGCGCCCAGCGCGAAGGCCGCGACGATCGCGGCCCGCGCGAGGAGCGTCAGCCCCGCGAGGATCGTCAGATGCGCGACGATCGCGGCCAGCGCGACGATCGCCCGCAGCGTGAGGAACGGCCGCAGCGCGAGCGCCTGCGTCGCGATGGCGGACGCAGCACCGCGCCGGCCAATGATGCGGTCGAATTGCGCGGAGTGGAAGGCGAAGTCGGCACGCAGCAGAACGACTCCGCCGAGCCGACGCCGGAAGTAGCGGCAGAGGCCAAGCCGGTCCGTCGTCGTACGACCCGCACCCGCGTCGAGGCCGTAGCCGCCGAGCCTGCCGAGGTCGCACCGTCGATCGAAGCCGACCGCTTGCCGCCGTCGCTGTCGGCGAACGACGACGGTGCCGAGCGTCCGCGCCGCCGCCGCCGCGTTCGCACCGAAGAGGAAGAGGCCGTGCCCCCCGCCGCCTGATCGGGCGACCCGGGCAAAGCCGATAGGGGCCGGTATCGTGCGCTGCGATGCCGGCCCTTTTTCTGTCGGCCTGGCAGCAGTGAGCGGATGGCGTGTCAGATGCGGCCTGCAATCATCCGGAATGCTGCGGCCTAGGGCCGATCGACATGCAGGCCGCTGAACGACCGCTCCATCCCCATCGTCACTCCCGCGCAGGCGGGAGTCCATACACGCCAGCGTCGCGAGTCGGCCGAAACGTCAGCGGCAATGGATTCCCGCCTGCGCGGGAATGACGAATATTTGCGATAGGGGCTGAAGGTCGATCGGACCCAAGGCTTGGTGACGTGAAACCTTCCAATCCGGGCAGGGTAGGGGCTGAGGAAAGTCAAAGACCCGGCACCTGTCACCCGAAACAAATAGTCCTTCGCTACGCCTCTTCGACAAGCTCAGGGGCTACTCAAAACAAGCGGATAGGTCTGAAGTCATCACGCCCTGCCGCCCGCCGCAGGGACGGGCTTGCGCGCGCTTGGTTCGGCCGTCCTTTCCCATGCGTCATCCCAGCGCAGGCTGGGATCTCCCGGTGACGGGGCGGGACATGCGCCGATCGCGGCCCCAGCCTGCGCCGGGGCGATGGTTCGGGGCAGGGGGTGTTTCCCTGTGAGGCGACTCGATCGGGATCCGGCGTGCCGTGTCCCCGTCGCCCCTCCCGCGCCTACCCCGCTGCGAACTGGTCGGCGGTGAGCGTGTAGAGACCACCGGCACCGGCCATCGCCGCCATGCCCAGCCCGCGGGCCTCCGGCACGATCCGGTCGAGATGGAAGGCGACCGCTGCCCGCTTGCGCGCGACGAAGTCGGGATCTTTTACCGTGTCCAGCGCGCGACCCTGCCGTTCGAGCAGCCAGCCGCTGACGCAGGTCGCCAGCATCGTCAGGAACGGATAGCTGCCCGCCAGCCGGTCGTCGACGTCCGCCTCCAGCATCCAGCGCGCGACGGCGCGGGTGTCGTTCAACAGGTCGCGCAGCGCGGCATGGTCGACCTCCGCCTCCATGTCGGCGAACAGCGCCTCGACGGCCGCGCCGCCGTCGCCCGACAGCTTGCGTCCGACCAGATCGGCGGCCTGGATGCCATTGGTGCCTTCGTAGATCGGCGTGATGCGCGCATCACGATAATGCTGTGCCGCGCCGGTTTCCTCGACATAGCCCATGCCGCCATGGACCTGCACGCCCAGGCTTGCGACTTCGCAGCCGATGTCGGTGCCATGCGCCTTGGCCAGGGGGGTGACGAGGTCGAGTCGCGCTTTCGCCCCCTCCACGCCCAGCGTGGCGAGGTCGACCTGTCCGGCGGCGTAATAGACCAGCGCGCGCGCCGCCATGGTCTGTGCGGTCATGCGAAGCAGCATCCGGCGGACATCGGGATGTTCGATGATGGCCACCGGTGCGCCACCGGTCGAGGCGCGAGGCGACTGGATGCGGTCGCGGGCATAGGCAACGGCGCGCTGCGTCGCCGCCTCCGCCACCTGTACCCCCTGAAGGCCGACATTGAGCCGGGCATTGTTCATCATCGTGAACATCGCGCGCATCCCCGCGCCTTCCGCCCCGATCAGTTCGCCCAGGCAGTCGCCATTGTCGCCAAACGACGGGACGCAGGTGGGCGAGGCGTGCAGCCCCATCTTGTGTTCGATCGACACGACGCGGACGTCGTTCGGCTCGCCCGGTTCGCCATTGGCATCCAGCCGGTATTTGGGGACGAGGAACAGCGAAATGCCCTTGGTCCCGGCCGGCGCGCCCGGTGTGCGGGCGAGGACGAGGTGGACGATATTGTCGGCCATGTCGTGATCGCCGAACGAGATATAGATCTTGGAGCCCGTGATCTTCCACTTGCCGTCGCCGGCCGGCTCCGCCCGCGTGGTCAGCGCACCGACGTCCGATCCGGCTTGCGGCTCGGTCAGGTTCATCGTGCCGGTCCATTCGCCGGTCGCCAGCTTCGGCAGATAGCGTGCCTGTTGTTCGGGGCTGCCATGATGGGTCAGCGCCTCGATCGCACCGACCGTCAGCGTCGGCGCGAGGGCGAAGCCCAGATCGGCGGTGCCCAGCGTCTCCAGCACGGCGGTCGCGACCGCGAAGGGCAGGGCTTGCCCACCATACTCGGCCGGCGATCCGATCGTGCCCCAGCCGCCGGTGACATAGGCCTGATAGGCCGCGCGATAGCCATCGGGCATCACCACGCCGTCGGGGGTCCAGCGCGCGCCGACCGTATCGCCGGTACGCGCGAGCGGCCGCCATTCGCCGGCGGCGAAATCGCCGATCCCGGTCAGGATCGCGTCGAGCAGGTCTGGGGTCGCATCGGCGAAGCGGGGCGCGTCGGCGATCGTTTCGATCCCCGCGGCATGGGTCAGCACGAAACGCTGTTCGGCGGTCACGGGGGTAAAGTCCATTTGCCCTCTCTCGATCAATGGTTTTTGGCGGTATAGGCACCGAACCATGACCGCTTCAAACGCTTCGATCACCACCGTTTCCTTACCCTACGGCACGGCGGGCATCGCGGCGGCGGCGGCGGTGATCGCGGACGGCGGGTGCGTCGCGGTGCCGACCGAGACGGTCTATGGCCTGGCCGCAGACGCGACCGATTCGCGGGCGGTGGCGGGGATTTACGCGGCCAAGGGGCGGCCGGGATTCAACCCGCTGATCGTCC
This sequence comes from uncultured Sphingomonas sp., assembly GCA_913777295.1. Lineage (GTDB taxonomy): Bacteria > Pseudomonadota > Alphaproteobacteria > Sphingomonadales > Sphingomonadaceae > Sphingomonas. Next base: position 7,035 of record CAJYRU010000058.1, read on the forward strand.
ATGTGCCTGACCGCGCCGCCGCCGAGGCGCTGGCGATCTTCGACGAAGCCGCCATCCGGCTGGCCGAGGCATTCTGGCCGGGGCCGCTGACGCTGGTGCTGCCGATGCGGGAGGATGCGGGGATTGCGTCGCTCGTGACGGCAGGACTGCCCACGATCGCGATCCGGGTGCCGGCGCATGACGCGATGCAGGCGTTGCTGGCTGCGACCGGACGGCCGCTGGCGGCGCCATCGGCCAATGCCAGCGGATCGATCAGCCCGACCCGCGCCAACCATGTACTGCGCAGCCTGGATGGGCGCATCGCGATGGTGATCGACGCCGGGCCGACGGCACGAGGGATCGAATCGACGATCATCGCCTGTGTCGACGGACAGGTGCGGCAATTACGACCCGGGCCGATCTCGCGCGAAGCGGTCGCCGATCTGCTGGGAGTCGCGATCGGTGGCGCCGGGCCGGGAATCGAGGCGCCGGGCCAGCTTGCCAGCCATTACGCCCCGTCGAAGCCGGTACGGCTGAACGCGACCGGGCGACAGGCGGGCGAATGGCTGATCGGGTTCGGCGCAGTGCAGGGCGACGACACGCTGTCCGAACGGGGCGATCCGGTGGAGGCGGCGGCGCGCCTGTTCGATGCGCTGCACATCGCCGATACCGCCATGGCGGCGCAAATCGCGGTGGCGCCGGTGCCCGACCACGGGCTGGGCGCGGCGATCAACGACCGGTTGCGACGCGCGGCTGTCCCCGCCGGATGATCGGCGCGAACACTGCCGTGCGGAGGGTGCCACATGATCAGGGCTCTGCCGCTACCCGTCGTTAACGGTTCATCCTGTACCAAATATTGGTACGAGGGGGACGGAGCGGTGAGCGAACAAGGCGAGATCGATTTCGACCAGCGGCTGGCAGCATTCGATTATGATGCGCGAAGCTATGGCGCGTTTCCGATGGTCAAACGCGCGATCGAACGTCATGCGCCCGCCGCGCTGACCGCGCTGTACCGGCATATCGCCAACACGGCGTCGATCCGCGGGATGTTCACGTCGCAGGCGCGGATGGATCATGCCCGCGACAAGCAGCTGGAGCATTGGCGCAAGCTGTTCTCCGGCCCGATCGACCGCGATTACGCCGCCGCCGCGACCAATATCGGCAACGTCCACGCCCGGATCGGGCTGGCGCCGACCTGGTATATCAGCGGCTATGCCCTGATGCTGGAACATGTCCTGCCGCGGCTGGTGCTGGGGCGGCTGGGGTTGCCGTTCGGCGCGCGGGCAAGGGCACGGGCGGCGACGGCGCTGGTCAAGGCGTCGCTGATTGACATGGATATTGCGCTGGCCGCTTATTTCACCGCCGAACAGGCCGGACGCCGGGCGGTGATCGAACGCTGCGGTGCCGCCTTCGAACGCATGGCGCAGGGCGACCTGACCGTGTCGCTCGACGGGCTGCCCACCGAATATCAGGCGCTGGCCGACAGTTTCGAAGCGATGCGGGTGCAGATGTGCGAGACGCTGGGCATGGTCACCCGCTCGGGCGAACAGATCCGCATCGGATCGGGCAATATCCGCCACGCATCGGATGACCTGTCGCAGCGGATCGAGCAGCAGGCGGCAAGCCTTGAGGAAACCGCCGCGGCGATGGACCAGATCACCAGCACCGTACGCCAGACCGCCGACGGTGCGTCGCGTGCCGACCGCATCGTCGGCGAAGCGCGCAGCGAGGCCGAGGAATCGGGCCGGATCGTGCGCCAGGCGGTCGATGCGATGGGCGGCATCCAGCGGTCGTCGGCCGAGATCAGCGAGATCATCAGCGTGATCGACGGGATCGCGTTCCAGACGAACCTGCTGGCGCTGAACGCCGGCGTGGAGGCGGCGCGGGCGGGCGATGCGGGCAAGGGCTTTGCCGTAGTCGCGTCGGAAGTCCGCGCACTGGCGCAGCGATCGGCCGATGCGGCCAAGGACGTGAAGGTCAAGATCACCGCTTCGTCGGATCAGGTCGATGCCGGGGTCGACCTGGTCAATGCCACCGGCCAGGCGCTGCAACGGATCATCGGCCGGATCGGCGAGATCAGCGAGCTGGTGTCGGGCATCGCCACGTCGGCGGCGCAGCAGTCGATCGGGCTGCAGCAGGTCAATACCGCCGTGTCGGAAATGGACAATGTGACCCAGCGCAACGCGGCGATGGTCGAGGAAGCGACCGCTGCCGCGCGTATCCTGGCGCAGGAGGCCGAGGTGCTAGCTGCCGAGGTCGCCCGGTTCCGGCTGGAGGGCGCGGGCGCCGTGAACGAGGTGCATCGGTTGCAGCAACGCCTCGCGGCGGCATGACCCGACAGTGTCGCCCCGGTGCAGGCCGGGACCTCACGCTGCTGGGAGGGCGCATGTCGCTGACCGGGCAGTTACCGCGACCAGTTGTCGGTCCCGTTGCGGTCTCACCATCCTGATACCCCGCAAACGGCTTGCACCCGGCCGATGTGCGTGCTTGGGATCGCGGGGGATCGGGAAGGGTTTATGGCCAGCCGCGCACGCAATGGACAGGTCGAGGCTGGCGTGACGGATGCGCGCTGGCTGGACGACTATCGCGCACGGGCGCCACGCGGCGACATGCTGTGCGAGGCGACGGGACCCGATCGTGTCGCATGGGAGGCGGCGTTCGACGAACTCGCTGGGGTGCCCGATACGCTGTCGGGCGCGCGGGAACGGGCGCAGCGCCATGCCGACGACATCGGCACCGCCTATCGTGCCGCTGGCGAGACGGAGGAGCGCCGCTGGCCGCTGTCGCCGGTCCCGCTGCTGATCGGTGCCGACGAATGGCGCGGCATCGCCGAGGGGATGGCGGAGCGCGCCGAGCTGTTCGAGTCGATCATCACCGACATTCACGGCGAACAGCGGCTGGTGGCCGATGGCGTGCTGCCGGCGATGCTGGTGACCGGATCGCCGCTGTTCCTGCGCCCTATGGTCGGGCTGACCCCGCCGGGGGGCCATCAGCTGCATTTCGTCGCGGCAGATCTGTGCCGGGGGCCGGACGGGCGGTGGCGGGTGCTGGCCGATCATGTCCGCGTGCCGGTCGGGGCGGGCTATGCGCTGGAAAACCGGCTGGCGATGGGGCGGACGCTGGGCGGGTTGCCCTCGCGGGTGAATGTCGAACGCCATGCGCCGTTCTTTGCCGCGATGCGTGCTGGCATTGCCGCTGCGTGCCGTCGGGCCGAACCGCGCATCGGGCTGCTGACGTCGGGCAAACTGAACCCCAGCTATCCCGAACAGGCGCATCTGGCGCGCTATCTGGGGTTCCTGCTGGTCGAGGGCGCCGATCTGGCGGTGCGCGATGACCAGCTCTATGTCCGCACCATCGCAGGGCTGAAGCGGATCGATGCATTGTGGCGGCGGATCGACCCGCGCCTGATCGACCCGTTGGCGTTCGATGCCAATTCGACGATCGGCGTGCCGGGCCTGGTCGATGCGATGGCGGCGGGCAATGTCGTGATCGCCAATGCGCCCGGCGTGGGCGTACTCGAATCGCCGGCCTTCGCTGCGTTTCTGCCGGCGCTGGGGGAACGGTTGCTGGGTCATGCCCCTGCGCTGTCGTCGATCGGGACGTGGTGGTGCGGCGATGCCCAGGCGCGGGCGCATGTCCTGTCCTCGCTCGACCAGCTGGTGATCGGACCCGCCTTTGCCGGGCCGGTGGCGGGATTGCCCGACGGGGCGGTGCTGGGCGCGTCGCTGGATGCCGGCGCGCGCGAGCGGCTGGTCGCGGCGATGGCGCTCCGGCCGCAGGACTATGTCGGGCAGGAAGTCGCCGAATTGTCGACCATGCCGACCGCGTGCGGCGAGGGGCTGTTGCCGCGCCCGTTTTCGCTCAGGGTATTTGCCGCGCGGGGCGGTGACGGGCGCTGGGTCGTGCTGCCCGGCGGGTTTGTGCGGATCGGCGACCAGCCCGATGCGCGCGCGGCGGTGATGGGCGAGGGGTCGTGGTCGGCGGACGTCATCGTCCATGGCCCCGATCCGGTGGAGCCGGTGTCGCTGCTGCAACCGACCGACAGCGTGGAGCTGCGCCGCAACCCCGGCACGCTGCCCAGCCGGGTCGCCGACAACATGTTCTGGCTGGGCCGCTATCTGGAGCGGGGCGAGGCGCTGCTGGGCGTCATCCGCGTGCTGTTCGGCCATTCGATCTCGGCCGATACCGGTGCGGCGCTGGCCCCGGCGACCGTCGAGCGGCTGGTGACGATCATCGCCGATACCGGGGCTGCACCGCGCCCGCCCAGCCATCGCCGCCGCGACCTGGTCGATTTCGCGCGCGAGGCGATGGAGTCGGTCGATGGCTGGGGCAGCGTGCGCGCGGTCAACCGCATGGCGACCGGAATCGGCGGCGTGTCGCGCGACCGGCTGTCGGCGGACATGGTGCGTCTGCTCGATGCGCCGCATCCGACCACGGGCACATTGCTCGACCGGGCGGGGACGTTGCAGCGGCGCTATGCCGCGCTCGCCGGATTGTCGGCCGAACATATGGGCCGGACCGATGCGTGGCGTTTCCACGACCTCGGCCGCCGGATCGAACGCGCGCTGGCGGTGACGCGCACCTTGCTGTCGGTTGACCTGCGCCGCGCCAATGCCGAGGATCTGTCGACGCTGCTCGACCTGGCCGACAGCCAGATCAGCTATCGCCAGCGCTACCTCATGGGGTTTGCGCGGGTGCCGGTGATCGACCTGATCGCGCTCGATCCCGGCAATCCGCGCGGCATCGCGTTTCAGGTGGACACGATCGTGCAGCATCTCTGCAAGCTGCCGGTGCTGAACGATGCCGGTATCGCCGAACCGCAGCAGCGCATCGCCGCGCGCCTGACCGCCGGCATCGCCATGGCATCGGCGGAACGGGTCGATCGCGGCTGGGTATTGGAGATCAACCAGCAGTTGCAGAAGCTGTCCGATGCCATCGCCACCCGCTATTTCCTGCAGGGCGCACAGGCGCTCCGCGAAGCCGGGCTGACGCTGGCATGATGCGCTATGCCATCCGCCACATCACCCGCTTCGATTATGAGGAAGCGGCGGGGTTCGCGCG
>CAJYRU010000059.1 GCA_913777295.1 uncultured Sphingomonas sp.
GTCATCCCGACCGCGAACGACAAGCTGCTGAAGCTCGATCCGAAGAGCTTCATGGCCGGCGTCGACCGCGTGTCGACCATCGCCACCGAAAAGACCCGCGCGGTCAAGATGGCGCTCGACCGCGACAAGATCACTTTGTCGGTCACCTCGCCGGAAAACGGCGCGGCGGCGGAGGAAGTGCCCGGCGAATATACCGCGCTGCCGTTCGAAATCGGCTTCAACAGCCGCTACCTGCTCGACATATTGGGGCAGATCGACAGCGATTTGTGCGAAGTCCATTTGTCGGACGCCGCCGCGCCGACGCTGATCCGCGAGAATGACGCCTCGCCCGCGCTCTATGTATTGATGCCGATGCGCGTCTGACGCGCGCACGGTCGTCGCAAAAACGGCCCCGTGCGCGTCGCGTGCGGGGCCTTGTCGTATCCGGTCGGGACCATCGGTGCTTTACTCCCCCGGCCATCCGCTTATTTATCGCTAGACGATAAGCTCGAAGGAATTGCCGTGAAACTGGTCCGGGGTGCGTGGAAGCTGCTGGTCGGGATCAAGGACGGCCTCGTGCTGATCCTGATGCTGTTGTTCTTCGGCGCGCTGTTCGCCGCGCTGTCGGCCAGGCCCAATGCCCGCATCACCGATGGCGCGCTGGTCCTCGACCTGTCGGGTTCGATCGTCGAACAGCCGTCGGAGTCCGATCCCGTGGCGCTGCTCAGCGGCCAGTCGGCGGCACAGGAGCTGCGCCTGCGCGACGTGGTCCGCGCGCTCGACACCGCACGGGACGATGCGCGGGTCAAGGCGGTGGTCCTCGACATGGACAAGTTCACCGGCGGCTATCCCGCCGCGCTGGCCGAGGTCGGCGATGCCGTCGCCCGCGTACGAGCCAGCGGCAAGCCGGTGCTGGCCTATGCCACGCTCTACACCGATGGCGGTTATCGCATCGCGTCGAACGCCAGCGAAGTGTGGGAAAATCCGTTCGGCGGCACGATGTTTCGCGGCCCCGGCGGCCCGCAACTCTATTACAAGGGGCTGATCGACAAGCTGGGCGTCAACGCGCACGTCTACCGCGTCGGCCAGTTCAAGTCGGCGGTCGAACCCTTTACCCGCGCCGACCAGTCCGAACCGGCGCGTGCCGCCAATCAGGCGCTGTACGGCGCGATCTTCGACCAGTGGCGTTCGGCGGTGCAGAAGGCGCGGCCCAAGGCGCAGCTCGACGCGTTCCTGACCCGTCCCGAAGCGGTGATCCAGGCGGCGGGCGGCGACGTGGCGCAGGCCAATCTGAAGAGCGGCCTGGTCGACCAGCTCGGCGACCGCATCGCCTTCGGCAAGCGCGTCGCGGCGCTCGCCGGTGAGGATGCCGGCAAGGCGGCGGGCAGCTTCCGCACGATCAAATATGCCAGCTGGCTGGCGGCGAACCCGGTCGCCACCTCGGGCGATGCGGTCGGCGTCATCACCGTCGCCGGCGCGATCGTCGATGGCGAGGCGAAGCCGGGCACCGCGGGCGGCGACACCATCGCCAAGCTGCTGCTCGACGGCCTTGCGACCAAGAACCTCAAGGCGCTGGTCGTCCGGGTCGATTCGCCCGGCGGCTCGGTGCTGGCGTCCGAACGCATCCGCCAGGCGATCCTGCAGGCGAAGAACGTCGCGAAGATCCCGGTCGTGGTGTCGATGGGCGGCCTCGCCGCATCGGGCGGCTATTGGGTGTCGACGCCGGGTGACGTGATCTTTGCCGAACCCAACACCATCACCGGGTCGATCGGCGTGTTCGGCGTCATCCCGACCTTCGAGAACACCCTGTCGAAGATCGGCGTGTCGGCCGACGGCGTCGGCACCACGCCCCTGAGCGGCCAGCCCGATGTGCTGCGCGGCACCAACCCGGCGTTCGATGCCATCATGCAAAGCGGGGTGGAGCATATCTATGCCCGCTTCACCGGCCTCGTCGCCCAGTCGCGCGGGTTGCCGCAGGCGCGCGTCGACCAGATCGGGCAGGGGCGCGTCTGGGACGGCGGCACCGCGCGACAGCTGAAGCTGGTCGATCGTTTCGGCAATCTGGGCGATGCCGTGGCCGAGGCCGCCCGCCGGGCGAAGCTCGACCCGGCCAGGGTGCAGACCGTCTATCTCGAAAAGGAACCCTCGGCCCTCGACAAGGCGCTGAAGGGTCTTGCCGCTCGCGAACGCGGCGATGCGCCGGACCAGGCGGCAACCGACCTGCTCGGCCGTGCCGCGCTGGAACAGCGCAGCGTCCTGGCGCAGGCGCTGGGCGATGCGCGCCGGATGCTGACCGCACCGACCGGGGTACAGGCGCGCTGCCTCGAATGTGCCGGGCTGGGGCCGGTCGCCACCTCGGTCGAGGACGCCTCGTTGTTCGACCTGATCGTGGCGCGGTTCGGCCTGTGATCGCGATCCGCCCCGCGCGGCCGGAGGACGCCGCCGCCATCGCCGCGATCTACGCCCCCTATGTGCTGGGCGGCACGGTGTCGTTCGAAACCGAGGCGCCCGACGCCCGCGCGATCCGCCACCGCATGGCGCAGAGCGACGGCTATTATCCCTGGCTGGTCGCGACCACCGGCGCGGCGGACGGCGATGCGGTGCTGGGCTATGCCTATGCGACCAAGTTCCGCGACCGCCCGGCATACCGCTATGTCGTCGAAACCTCGATCTACATGGCGGGCGGTGCGCAGCAGAAGGGCACCGGACGCCTGCTGTACGAGGCGCTGGTCGATACGCTGCGCGCACAGGGATTTACGCAGGCGATCGGCGTGCTGTCGCTGCCCAACGACGCCTCGATCACGCTGCACGAGGCGGTCGGCTTCCGCCGCGCCGGGGTGTATCGCGAAATCGGGTTCAAGCAGGGCCGCTGGATCGATGTCGGCTTCTGGCAATGCCAGCTGAACGACAGCGCGGTGTCGCCAAGGGAGCCGAAGCCGTTCAGCGAGACGGGCGTGGTGCGGGGGTAAGCTATCCCCGAAAAATTCCGTTCGGTTCGAGCAGCTTCGAGCTTGTCGAGAAGCGTCCGTCGAGAACTTGGTTGTTCTTGGCACCCCCTTCTCGACTTCGGTTCTCGACAGGCTCGAACCTCCGCTCGAAGCAAACGGATGGTGGAAAAGGGGGGCGGCACCCCCTACCGCTTCCCCCGATACGCCGGCAGCGCGATTCGGAACCGGATCGCCGCCCCGCGCAACACGAACCCTGCCGCCGCCGCCGGCAGCGCCGCGACGAACGGCGGCAGCCCGCTTGCCACCAGCACGACATGCAGCCCCGCCGCCAGCGCCGCCGCCGTCACATACAGCTCCGGCCGCATCAGGATCGACGGCACGCCGGCCAGCACGTCGCGGATGATCCCCCCGACGCACGCGGTCAGCACCCCCATCATTCCGGCCTGCAGCGGCGGCACGCCGTAGCTGAGCGCCTTGGCCGCGCCGAACACCGCATAGGCCGCGAGGCCTGCGGCATCGAGCCAGTCGAGCGCCTTGTCCCGCCACCAATGCTGCGGCGTGATCCACACCAGCAGCGCGACCCCGACACAGATCGCCGCGACCGGCGACCCATGGACCCAGAAGACCGGCGCCCCGATCAGCAGGTCGCGCACCGTCCCTCCGCCGACGCCGGTGATGAGCGCGAAGAAGGCGGCGGTGACGAAGGTCTGCGCCGCCCGCGTCGCCGCCAGCGCGCCCGACGCGGCGAACACCGCGATACCGATCATGTCGAGCGCGCCGAGCATCTGCCCCAGCGCCTGCGGAGAGGGAACCATCCCGCCTCGCTATCGTACGGATGGGCGATAGGCGAGGGGGCATTGCCCCGCCCCCCGTCGATCGGGCAATAGGAACCTCATGCGTCGTCTTACCCCCGCCGCCACCCTCGTCACCGTCCTGCTCGCCGCGCTGGCGGGGATCGTCGATGCGCTGGCGTTCAGCGGCCTTGGCGGATTTTTCGCCTCGTTCATGTCGGGCAACTCCACGCGCTTCGGCGTGGGCCTCGCCCATGGCTGGAATGGCGCCTCCGCGATCGCTGCCGCTTTGGTGCTGTCGTTCGTCGCCGGCGCGATGTTCGGCACCATCGCCGGCGCGGCGGCGGCCGAGCGACTGGGGCAGGGGCGGCGGGCGGAGGCGGTGATGGGGCTCGTCACCATCCTGCTCGCGCTGGGCGCCGCGCTGTCGACCTTCGCCCCGCTCACCCTCGCCATGCTGCTGCTCGCCGCCGCGATGGGCGCGCAGAACGGCGTGGTTGCGCCCGATGGCGAGGTCCGGGTCGGCCTGACCTACATGACCGGCACGCTGGTCCGCATCGGCCAGCGGCTGGCTCGCCGCCTGATGGGCGAGCGCGACGCGCCCGGACCACGCCGCGACCTGCTGCTGTGGCTGGGCTTCGTCGCCGGCGTCACGATCGGCGCGGTCGGCTGGAACTGGCTCGGGCTGGCGGCTTTGTGGGTCGTCGCGGCGCTGGCGGCGTTGCTGACGATGCTGGTGGCGAAGGTGGCGTGGGAGTGATCGTTACGCGGTCCGTTCGGTTCGAGCAGCTTCGAGCTTGTCGAGAAGCGTCGGTCGAGAACCTGGTCGTTCGAGGCACCCCTTTCTCGACTTCGGTTCTCGACAGGATCGAACCTGCGCTCGAAGCAAACGGGTAGGGGAGCCAGGATAGGCGAGGAAAACCTAACCCTCCTCCTCGACCGGCAGCAACGCCCGCACTTCCCCCACGAAGCGAACCACCGAAATCGGCTTGGTGACATAGGCATTGGCCCCGGCGGCGCGCACCCGGTCTTCATCGTCGCGCCCGGAATAGGCGGTGACCGCCATGATTGGCACGCTGCGCAGCCGCGCATCGGCCTTCAGCATCTGGATCAGCTCAAGGCCCGTCATGTGCGGCAACTGGATATCGGTGATGATCAGGTCGGGCAGGAACGCCCGCGCACGGCCCACCGCCTCGCGCCCGTCGCGGACCGGTTCGGTTTCGAAGCCGTGCGCGCGCAACAGGTCGCAGAACAGCTTCAGGTTCAGTTCGTTGTCCTCGACAACGAGTACCCTTTTTGCCACGCGCTTTGCATCCCGTTGGAAGTTCGAAAGGCTGTCTAGGCGATGCGCAGGCCGGAAACAAATGAAGACGCGGCGACGCTGGGGCTGAACGCGCTGGTCTGGGTGATCGGCGACGATACCCGCCGCGACCGCTTTCTCGCGCTGACCGGCATCGATCCGGCCGACCTGCGCGCGCGGGCGGGCGATCCCGCCTTCCTCGCGCAACTGCTCGGCCATCTGGAGGGTTACGAACCCGACCTCATCGCCTGTGCCGAGGCGCTGGCCGTGGCCCCGACCGCGCTGGTCCGCGCCCGCGCCGAACTGGAGACTGCATGAAACCGCTGCTCATCACCGATTGCGACGAAGTCCTGCTGCACATGGTCCGCCATTTCGGGACCTGGCTGGGCGAGGAACACGCGATCGATTTCAACATGGCCGGCGGTGATTTCGCGACGTCGATGACCCGTGCCGACGGCACCGTGCTGGAACGCGACGAGATGTGGGGAATGCTCGACGGCTTCTTCCCCGATCAGATGGGCCGCCAGACCCTCGTGCCCCACGCGCGCGAGGCGTTGGCGGCGCTGGCGGAGCAGGCCGACATCGTCGTCCTCACCAATTTGCAGGACCATTGCCGCGCCCACCGGATCGAGCAGCTGGCGACCCATGGCATCGTCCACCGCGTCGAATGCAACCAGGGGGGCAAGGGGCCGCCGGTCGCCCGGCTGCTGGCCGAATATGCGCCCAGCGTCGCGGTGTTCGTCGACGACCTCGCCGTCCATCACGAATCGGTCGCCGACAGTGCGCCGGGCGTGTTCCGGCTGCACATGATCTCCGAACCCGATCTTGCCGTCCATGTGCCGCCGGCGCCCGCGGCCCATGCCCGGATCGACGACTGGGTGGAGGCACAGGCATGGATCGAGGCCCGCTTTGCCGAGGGGCAGCCGGCGAAGGCTTGACCGGATCCGCTATCCACGAGAGGAACGCACCATGGCTTATGATATTCCCGCAAAGCTGGCCGAACGCGGCCTGTCGCTCCCCGTCGCCGCCGCTCCGGTCGCGGCCTATGTCCCTGCGGTAGAGGCCGGCGGCCTGCTGCACCTGTCGGGCCAGCTGCCGTTCGAGGACGGCAACCTGATGACCGGCCGCGCCGGCGAGGACCGCGACCTCGCCTATGCGACCTCGGCGGCACAGAAGTGCGCGCTGATGATCCTGGCACAGGCCGAAAAGGCGCTGGGCAGCCTCGACCGGATCGAGCGCGTCGTGAAGCTCGGCGTGTTCGTCAATTCGGCCGGCAGCTTCACCGACCAGCCGAAGGTCGCCAACGGCGCGTCGGAACTGATGGTCGAGCTGTTCGGCGATGCCGGCCGCCACGCCCGCAGCGCGGTCGGCGTGCCGGTCCTGCCGCTCGGTGCCGTCGTCGAAATCGACGCGATCCTCGCCATCCACGCCTGATCCCGTCCGACCGTTCAACCGCACCCGCTGTTGCTGCCCTGCAACAGCGGGTGTGTCGTATCCGGCGCCCGCGCAATTTCCATTGTGCGACGCGGCATGGTTCGACATATTCCGTCGCAGAGGGCCAGACCGCCCGGACCAGCAGGTCTAGTCAATCGCGGCGACCTTCGAACGCAGGAGAATCCTCACGTAACCGCAGAAAGGGTTTACGATGCGATTCTCGACTTTCCTCCCGGCCGCGATCCTCGCTGCCACGACCGCCATGCCCGCCTTTGCGCAGGACACGGCGCCGCCCGAACCGATCACCATCAGCGGCAGCGCGACCGTCGCCTCCGACTATCGCTTCCGCGGCGTGTCGCAGACCGACAAGAATGTCGCGGTGCAGGGCGGCATCACCATCGCCCATGACAGCGGCCTCTATATCGGCACCTGGGGTTCGAACCTCGCCGGCTGGGGCACGTTCGGCGGCGCGAACCTCGAACTCGACCTGATCGCCGGCTACAAGAAGACGTTCGGCACCGCGACCGTCGATGCCGGCGTCACCTGGTACACCTATCCGGGCGGGTTCGACGAAACCGATGTCGTCGAATTCTATGGCAAGCTGTCGGACACCGCCGGTCCCGCGACACTGACCGCCGGCGTGTTCTACGCGCCCAAGCAAACCTCGCTCAGCTATGCCACCGCCTCGGCCACGCCGTTCATCGCCGGCGACGGGCGCAAGGAAGACAATATCTACCTGTCGGGCGATGCCGCCGCCGGCGTGCCCAACACCCCGGTCACGCTGAAGGCACATATCGGCTATTCGGACGGCAATCCCGGCCTCGGCCCCAACGGCACCAGCATGGCGCCGACCGGCAACTACTGGGACTGGTCGCTCGGCACCGACTTCACCTACAAGAACCTGACGCTCGGCGTCGCCTATATCGACACCGACCTGTCGAAGAGCGACATCACCTATCTCCAGCCGAACTTCAGCAAGACGACCAACGGCAGCCCGATCGCGGCCAGCACGGTCGTGGTCTCGCTGACCGCGGCGTTCTGATCGGGGGGCGGGAACCTCCTGAAACCGTTTGTGCTGAGTAGCCATTGAGCCTGTCGAAAGGGCGTATCGAAGGACCGTCGCGCACGGTCCTTCGATACGGGTCTTCGGCTTCGCTCAGCCCGTACTCAGTACGAACGGTTTCGCTCGTAATTGCCCGCCCTTCACCTCTCCGTTCGGTTCGAGCAGCTTCGAGCCTGTCGAGAAGCGTCTGTCGAGAACACCCCGTTTTGGGCAACCCCTTCTCGACTACGGTTCTCGACAGGCTCGAACCTCCGCTCGAAGCAAACGGGTGGGGGTAAGTGGGCGCGCAAAAGAAAAAGGCCGGTCACCCCACGGGGCAACCGGCCTTTCCCACCTCCGGAACCCGACCCCCTTACGGCGTGGTCGTCTTCGCCGTCTGCCCGTCGCCTGCCGGGGCGGCGATGATGTCGCGGGTCGTCGAACCCTTGTCGACGACGTTCGTCCCCGGATCGGCCACGCCCGAGCGAATACCCGCATCCGCCGCGCCCGAACCGCCGGCCTGTTCCAGCGTCAGCCGCTCGGTCGCGCTCCGCTGCGCCGGGCCACCGAACAGCGCCTGCATCGCCTGGGTCGAGGCGGCGGTGTCCTGCGGACGCGGGGCGCCCGGCTGCGGGGGAACGAGCGCATAATCGGGCGGGATCACCAGCGGCGCCTGGCGCGCGACGGCGAATTCGTCGGGACGCTGGCGGTTCAGGGCATTGCCCTGACACCCGGCAAGGATCAGGCCGAGGCTGCTGATGACGACAAACTTACGCATTGGCCTTCTCCACAGGAACATCGTGCTTCGGCTTCGGCGTGAACAGCGCGCGGACGAGCAGGATCACGACACCGATCGAAATCGCCGCATCGGCGATGTTGAATACCAGAAACGGGCTGTAGCCGAAAACATGGAAGTCGGCATAGTCGACGACATAGCCGAAGCGCACCCGGTCGATGATGTTGCCCAGCGCCCCGCCCAGCACCAGCCCCAGCCCGATCAGCTCGGGCTTCTGCGTCTCGCGCCGGATCCACACCGCCACGCCGGTGGCGATGATCGCGGTCATCGCGACCAGTGCCCAGCGCGCGAATTCGCTGCCCGCCTGCAACAGCCCCAGCGACACGCCGAAATTCTGGACGAAGCGCAGCGTGAACACCGGCAGCAGGTTCAGCTCGGCGCCGGGATAATCGATCCCCATCGGCCCGGTGACCCAATATTTGACGAACTGGTCGACGATCACCACGACCAGCGCGATCACGATCGCGATTCTGCGCAGGCTCATGCCACCACCTCCGCACAGCGGTCGCACAGGTCGCCATCGACTGCCACGTCGGGCAGGTGCCGCCAGCAGCGCCCGCACTTGGCCGCCTCCGTCCGCGTCACCGTGATCGGACCGTCTGCCTCCGTCACCTTCGCGACGATGAACAGCTCGGCCAGCTCGTCCGCCGGCAGCGGCAGCGACGGCACCGTCACTTCGGCCTCCAGACTCGACCGCACCGTCTTCGCGCGGCGCAGCGGCTCGATCGCCTCGGTTACCTGCTGGCGCAGCACGCGCACCTCGGCCCATGCCGTGCCCAGCGGCTGGTCGGCGGGCAGCTGCGGCAGTTCGGGCCATTCGAGCAGGTGGACCGACCCATCCTCGCTCGGGAAGCGCGCCTGCCACACCTCTTCGGCGGTAAACGCCAGGATCGGCGCGGCATAGCGGACCAGCGCGTGGAACAGCACGTCCAGCACGGTGCGATACGCCCGCCGCCGCACATCGTCGCTCGCGTCGCAGTACAGCGAATCCTTGCGGATATCGAAGAAGAACGCCGACAGATCTTCGTTCGCGAAATCGGTCAGCGCGCGGGCATAGCGGTTGAACTCAAACGCTTCCGCCGCCGACCGCAGCTCGGTGTCGAGCGTGCCCAGCAGATGCAGGACATAGCGCTCCAGCCCCGGCATCTCCTCGACCGGCACGCGCTCGTCCTCGCTGAAGCCGTCGAGCGCGCCCAGCAGATAGCGGAAGGTGTTGCGCAGCTTGCGATAGGTATCGCCGGTGCCGGCCAGCACTTCCTTGCCGATGCGCACATCCTCGAAATAATCGGTCTGCGCGACCCACAGCCGCAAAATGTCCGCGCCCGATTCGCCGATCACCTTCAACGGATCGACGACATTGCCGAGCGATTTCGACATCTTGCGCCCATTGCCGT
>CAJYRU010000060.1 GCA_913777295.1 uncultured Sphingomonas sp.
CCCTTGCCCAGATGGATCATCTTGGTGCCGGTATCGGCCTGCTGGCGGTTGTTGGTGACCGCGACCGAATAGAATTCGCCGACCGAGTTCTCGCCCGCCAACACGCAGGACGGGTATTTCCAGGTGATCGCCGATCCGGTTTCGACCTGCGTCCACGACACCTTCGAGTTCCTGCCCTGACACAAGGCGCGCTTGGTCACGAAATTGTAGATGCCGCCCTTGCCGTTCTCGTCGCCGGGATACCAGTTCTGGACGGTCGAGTATTTGATCTCGGCATCGTCCAGCGCGACCAGTTCGACCACCGCCGCGTGCAGCTGGTTCTCGTCGCGCATCGGCGCGGTGCAGCCTTCGAGATAGCTGACATAGCTGCCCTTGTCCGCGATGATCAGCGTGCGTTCGAACTGGCCGGTATTTTCGGCGTTGATCCGGAAATAGGTCGACAGCTCCATTGGGCAGCGCACGCCCTCCGGAATGTAGACGAAGGTGCCGTCGGAAAAGACCGCGCTGTTGAGCGTCGCGAAGAAATTGTCGCGCTGCGGCACGACCTTGCCCAGCCATTTGCGGACAAGCTCCGGATATTCTCGGATCGCTTCGCTGATCGAGCGGAAGATGACGCCGGCGGCTTCCAGTTCCTTGCGGAAGGTCGTCGCGACCGACACGCTGTCGAACACCGCGTCGACCGCGACCTTGCGCGACCCTTCGACCCCGGCGAGCACCTTCTGCTCCTCGATCGGGATGCCGAGCTTTTCATAGACGCGCAGGATTTCGGGGTCGACCTCATCCAGCGACCCCAGCTTCGGCTTCGCCTTCGGCTCGGCGTAATAATAGGCGTCTTGATAATCGATCGGGTCGATGTTCAGCTTCGACCAGTCGGGCGCTTCCATCGTCTGCCATAGGCGGAACGCCTTCAGCCGCCAGTCGAGCATCCATTCCGGCTCGTTCTTCTTGGCGCTGATATAGCGAACCGTGTCCTCGCTAAGCCCCTTGGGCGCGAAGTCCTGTTCGATGTCCGAGGAGAACCCCCACTCGTACTTCTTGTTCGCGGCGGCGAGCGCCTCGGCATTCTTGGTGGCCATCACACTACCTCTTGGGGCATCGCCCCGGTGTTCGCGAGTTGGGCAAGGCTTACGCCCGCCAGAGCGCCCCGGACCACGGCATTGACCGTGCCGGCATGGGGGCGGATCATGCAGTTCGTCTCCACCGCGCAATCATGCCGCGCGGCATCGACGCAGGTGGTGAGCGCGATCGGCCCCTCGATCGCCTCGATGATCTGCGCCAGGTCGATCGCGTGGGGTGCGCGCGCAAGGCGGAAGCCGCCGCCACTGCCGCGTCCCGTCTCGATCAGCGCGGCGGCCGACAGGCGGCTGACCAGCTTCTGCACGGTCGGCAGCGGCAGGCCGGTTTCCTCCGCCAGCGCGGTCGCCGTCACGCGCGCCTCCCCGCCCCGCCGCGCGGTGGCGGCGAGCAGGAGGACGGCATAGTCGGCAAGGCTGGAAAGGCGCATCGCTTCCTTAATCGGATCGTTCCGGTCGGATTGGCATGTGGTCGTGGTGAAGCGATAGGTCAACCGGGTTTGTTTCGATCGGTGTGATCGATTGTGTGTCAGGGATTGGTTCCGCCACGCTCCGGCGATAGAGCGCCGAACATGCCCTGGTATCACCCGCTCCTCTTCGCGCTCGACGCCGAACGCGCCCATTCGCTGACCATCGCCATGCTGGAGGCGTGGGGGAAAGCCGGCGCCCCGCTCGCACCGAACACCGACGACCGTCATGCGGTGACGGTGGCGGGCATCCGCTTTCCCAATCCGGTCGGGCTGGCGGCGGGCGTCGATAAGGATGCGCGCGCGGTCGCGGGCTTCCTGGGGCTGGGCTTCGGCTTCGTCGAGGTCGGCACGCTGACCCCCAGGCCGCAGCCGGGCAATCCAAAGCCGCGCATCTTCCGCCTGCCCGAGGACAAGGGCGTGGTGAACCGGCTGGGGTTCAACAATGGCGGGATCGACGCCGCGCTGGCGCGGGTGGCGGCGCTCACCCCCCGGCCGGGCATCATCGGCATCAATGTCGGCGCGAATAAGGATTCGACCGACCGCATCGCCGATTACGGGACCGCCGTCGCGAAGGCCGCGCCGCTGGCCGATTATGTCACGATCAACATTTCCAGCCCGAACACGCCCGGTCTGCGCGACCTGCAATCGCAGCCCGAACTGGGCCAGTTGATCGCCGCCAGCGATGCGGCGCGGCATGTGGGGGGCAAGCGCGTGCCACTGTTCCTGAAGGTCGCACCCGACCTGTCGCGCCAGGGACTTGAGGTCGCGGTGCGGGCGGCGGTCGACGGCGGGGTCGATGCGTTGATCGTGTCGAATACCACCATTTCCCGCCCCACCACGCTGCGGTCGGCGAATGCGAAGGAGACCGGCGGGCTGTCGGGTGCGCCGCTTGCCCCCCTCGCCCTCGCCAAGCTGATCGAAGCGCGCGATATTGCGGCCGGCGCACTCCCGCTGATTTCGGCGGGCGGTGTCGGATCGGCCGACGAAGCACGGCGGCGGCTGGATGCCGGGGCGAGCCTGGTCCAGCTGTACAGCGCGATGGTCTATGAAGGGCTGAGCCTCGCGCGGCGGATCGTCGCCGGGCTGTGATCCGGCTGTTTCGTCCGTTGCTTGCCAATGCCGGCTTCGGGCGACGGGTGGTCGCGTGCATCGGCGCGGCCATCGGCATCGCGCTGACCATGGCGGTCTGTGCGCAATTTCCGGGGCTCGGCCGCGACCTGCCGATCATCGTCGCCCCGCTGGGCGCGTCGGCGGTGCTGGTGTTCGCGGTGCCGGCCAGTCCGCTCGCGCAGCCATGGCCGGTGGTCGGTGGCAACATCCTGTCGACGCTGGTCGGAGTCGCGGTGTTACAGGCAATTCCGAACGTCACCATCGCCGCCGGAGTGGCGGTGGGCCTTGCCATCCTCGTCATGTCGTTGTGCCGCTGCCTGCATCCGCCGGGCGGCGCGGCGGCGCTGACCGCGGTGATCGGCAGCGCGGGCATCCATGATGCGGGCTATGCCTTTGCGTTCGCGCCGGTCGGGATCAATTCGATCGCATTGGTATCGATCGGCATCTTCTTCCACCGTATGACGGCGCTGACCTACCCCCACCAGCCGGCCACACCAGCGGCAATCAAGGCGGCGGTGGAGCCGGGTGGGGTCCGGCCGGAGGACATCGATGCGGCGTTGGCGGAAACGCCCGACGCGTTCGACATCGCGCGCGAGGATCTGGCGCTGCTGCTGGAGCGGGCCGAGCATTTCGCGAAGATGCGGCGGAAGACGTAAACGCATCCATATAGCCGTCACCCCAGCGCAGACTGGGGTCTTCTGCGGCGAGGCGCGCGTTTGATTACAGGGAAACCCCAGCCTGCGCTGGGGTAACGCTCGTGGTAAGGGAGGCTGTTCGCCCTTACTCCACGATCACCTTGCCCTCGCGCCGGGGATCGACACCGCCATCGACCTTGCCGTCGCGGATGATGACGCCGTGGAGACCCGAATCCTCGCCCTGCCCCGGCTGCAGCCGGACGCCCTTCGTCGCCAGCGCGCTCAGGATTTCGGGCGGGAACTTCGTCACTTCCCCCTGGAAACTGCTGCCGCGGGCGACGAGGTTGGGGAGCGCCAGCGCCTGCTGCATCGGCAGCTTCCATTCGACCGCGCCGACCAGCGACTTGCCGACATAGGCGAGGATCGCGTTGCCACCGGCCGAACCGAGCGCACCCGCGAACTTGCCCTGCCGGTCGATCATCACCAGCGGCGTCATCGACGACCGCGGACGCTTGCCCGGTGCCACCGCATTCGCTGACGGACGCCCCTGCGCATCACGCGGCGAGAAGGCGAAGTCGGTCATCTGGTTGTTGAGGAAGAAGCCGTCGACCATCCGCCCGGTGCCGAAGAAGCTCTCCACGGTCGTCGTCATCGACACGACATTGCCCGCCGCGTCGCCGACGATGAAGTGTGACGTCCCCGCCGGTTCGCGGGTCGTATCGGCCGCCGCCGTCACGACACCCGCCGGGATGCCGGCTGCCGGCGCTGGCCCTGCGGTCGCGCCGATCAGCTTCGCGCGCTCGGCGATATAGGCCGGGGCGAGCAGGCCGGCGACGGGCACGTTCACGAATTTCGGGTCGCCGACATACAGGTCGCGATCGGCATACATCAGCCGGCTCGCCTCGGCGAAGAGATACCAGCTCTGCGGGTCGTTCGGCCCGCGCTTGTCGATGTCGGTCCGCCCGAGGATCGCAAGCAGTTCGAGCAGGCCGACCCCGCTCGACGGCGGCGGCGGGGTGCAGACGATGTACGCGCGCCAGTTGCCACACAGCGGATCGCGCTTCACCGCGCGGTACGCGGCGAGGTCGGCGAGCGTCATCGTGCCCGGCAGGCTGCCACTGGTGGTCTTCGCCACGATCCGCTCGGCGGTCTTGCCGGTGTAGAGCGCATCCGGCCCCTGCTTCGCCAGGCGGCGGAGGAAATCGGCATAGTCGCCATTCCTGATCCGGTCGCCGGTGGTGGCGAGCGCGCCGCCCTTGCCCTTGAAATAGCGGCGGACATCCTCCGCCTGCAGCTGTGGCGACTGGCCGCCGAGGAACCGGCCGAGGCGGGGCGAGATCACGAAGCCCTTGCGCGCGACCTGTTCGGCATCGTCGAACAACTGGTTCCAGGCGAGCGTGCCATGGTCGGCATGGGCCTGCCCCAGCATCCTGACCGCGCCGGGTACGCCGGTCGCCCGGCCGCTCATCACGGCTTGCGCAAACGGCAGCGGCTGACCGTCGGTGCCGAGCAGCATCGTCGGCGTCGCGCCGGCGGGCGCGACCTCGCGCCCGTCATAGATTTCGACCTTGCCGGTCTTCGCGTTGAAATAGGTCAGGAACGCCCCGCCGCCCAGGCCGGAGCTTTGCGGCTCGACCAGTGACAGCATCGCCTGCACCGCGATCGCCGCGTCGACCGCGCTGCCACCCTTACGCAGCACCGCCATCCCCGCTTCGGCGGCGATCGGATTGGCGGCGATGACGAATTTCTGCGCTTGGCCCGGCGTTGCCGCAGGCGGCGCCTGGGTCGCGGCGCTGGCGACCTCCTTCTTGCCGAACGACAGGACGTTGCAGCCCCCGAGCGAAACGGTGGCGAGCACGGCGGTGGTGGTGGCGAACATTCTCATGGGCGTCTGTCTAACCAAGACCATCGGCCCCGTCACCCGCTCTCGGGCGTTGCCGTGTAGGTTCTGCCTGCCTACACCCTGCCGCAGGAGAAGGATAAGCAATGGCCCGGCAACTCGAACGATTTCCCAATCTGGTCACGATGTTCTTCACCCGCGCGGCCGAGCGTGGGGACGCGCCCTTCCTGTGGAGCAAGCAGGGCGGCCAGTGGCGATCGATCAGCTGGGCCGATGCCGCACGGCAGGTCGCGAGCCTAGCCACCGCGCTGAAGGCCATCGGGCTGAAGCGCGGCGACCGGGTAATGCTGGTCAGCGAGAACCGGCCGGAATGGTGCATCTCCGACCTCGCCATCATGGCGGCGGGGTGCGTGACGGTGCCGACCTATGTCACCAACACCGTGCGCGACCATGGGCATATCATCGAAAACTCCGGTGCCTGCGCGATCATCGTATCGACCGAGAAGCTGGCCCGCACCGTCCTGCCCGCAGCCCTTCGCACCACGCAATCGTCGGAAAAGATCATCACGATCGAACCGATGAAGACCGCGCAGCAGGGGAGCCTCGAGTTCCACGACTGGCACGACCTGATCGCGAAGCATCCGGCCGACCCGGCGACCGTCGCGGCACAGGCCGATTTCGGCCGCGAGGACCTCGCCTGCATCATCTACACCTCCGGCACCGGGGGTTCCCCGCGCGGGGTGATGCAGCATCACGGCGCGATCCTGCACAACGTCAATGGCTGCTGCACCGTGATCTCCGAGGATTTCGGTTGGGAGGACGAGGTATTCCTGTCTTTCCTGCCGCTCAGCCACGCCTATGAACATACCGGCGGGCAGCATTTTCCGATCGGGCTGGGCGGGCAGATCTATTACAGCGAGGGCCTCGACAAGCTGGCGAGCAATATCGAGGAGGTCCGCCCGACGATCATGGTCGTCGTCCCCCGCCTGTTCGAAGTGCTGCGGACCCGCATCACCAAGGCGGTACAAAAGCAGGGCCGCGTGTCGTCGTGGCTGCTCGACCGCGCGGTCGCGATCGGCAGCAAGGAGGACGGCCCGACCCTGCTCGACCGCCCGACCAAATTGCTCGTCGACACGCTGCTGAAACCCAAGATCGGCAAGCGATTCGGCGGCCGGCTGAAGGCGATGGTGTCGGGCGGCGCGCCGCTGAACCCGGAGATTGGCGGCTTCTTCCAGTCGCTCGGCCTCACCTTCCTGCAGGGCTATGGCCAGACCGAGGCCGCGCCGGTCATTTCCTGCAACCGCCCGGCGGCGGGGATCAAGATGGACACGGTCGGCCCGCCGCTGGCCGAGACCGAGGTGCGTATAGCTGACGACGGCGAGATCCTCGTGCGCGGCGAGCTGGTAATGCACGGTTACTGGCGCAACGAGGCAGAGACGGCGCGGGTGCTGAAGGACGGATGGCTGCACACCGGCGACATCGGCGAAATTGATGCCAAGGGCCGCATCCGCATCACCGATCGCAAGAAGGACATCATCGTCAATGACAAGGGCGACAATGTCGCGCCGCAGAAGGTGGAGGGGATGCTGACCCTTCAGAACGAGATCGCGCAGGCGATGATCGCGGGCGACCGGCGGCCGTACATGGTGGCGGTGATCGTGCCCGATGCCGAATGGACCCAGCAATTCTGCGCAAAGGGCGGCGCGCGCTGCGACTTCGCCAGGCTGCGCGACGATAGCGACTATCGCGCGGCGCTGGGTGCGGCGGTCGAGCGGGTGAACAAGGACCTGTCGGTCACAGAACGCATCCGCCGCTTCATCATCGCTGACGAACCCTTCACCATCGAAAACCAGCAGCTGACGCCCAGCCTGAAGATAAGGCGGCATGTATTGAAGGACGTCTATGGCGAGCGGCTGGATGCGCTGTACCGGGGGTGAGGAACTGGCTGTTCGTGTGCAGCCGCAACCGGCTGCGCAGCCCTACCGCCGAGGCGATGTTCGGCGACCTGCCCGACGTGGAAACCGCATCGGCAGGTACCAGCCCCGACGCCGACAATCCGTTGACCGGCGAACTGATCGAATGGGCGGACACGATCTTCGTCATGGAGCGGGTACATCGGACCCGCATCCGGCGGCGCTTCCGCCGCCACCTGAACGGCAAGCGCATTATTTGCCTCGATATTCCAGACGATTACGCCTGCATGGACCCGGCGCTGATGGCGTTGCTGACGAAGCGCATGGCCCGGTTCATCTGAAAATGGATGGCCGACGTCACACCAGGCCCGATCCACAAACAGCTCTCTGGACAACCGCTCCATCCCCATCGTCACTCCCGCGTAGGCGGGAGTCCATATGCGCCAGCGTCGTGAATCCAGTTGAAGCGGCAGCGGCTATGGATTCCCCGGACTCACGAAAGAAATGCATCACCGATACGGTGTTGGCGCGATGGGACAGAGGTACAGGTAGCTCAGCCTTGAGGAGCGTATGGGAATCGGCCGACTGGCTGCGGCTGGATCGTCGTTGCGACGGATCGGGTTGTTGCCTGGGCATAGCTATATGACGATCAGCCGCGAGTTGGGGCGCAACAGCCGTACGACCAGGGTGTGGAAAGGCCGCTATGCGCCGGCACCTGCGCAGCCCGTGGCAGAAGGGCGGCGTAGAAAACACCATCGGTCGCCTGCGCCGCTACCTGCCGCGCAAGACCAACCTCGACACCCTCTTTCCCGCACTGCTGCGCACCGTCGCCAAACGCCTCAACGACACACCCGGGAAATGCCTCGACTTCCAAACCCCCGCCGAAGCATTCCTTCATGCCTCAACCGGTGAACTTCAAACGTGAATCCACATCCCAGCCTTCGCCGGGATGACGGGAGTTGTTGGAGCGGCGGGCGCGTCCCCCGCTTTCCCGATTGACTAATTCCGGCGCCCGAGCCAGAGCTTCGATCATCACAGGCTTGCAGCCGACGCCACACGCGGGAGAGTGCGGACCATGTCCGCCGCCGAAGGAGCAACCGCCCCGGAATCTCTCAGGCAACAGGGACCGCGTGGGGCACAAAGATACTCTGGAAAGCGTCGCGGCCGAAACGGTCGGACCACCGAAGGGGTAAGCAGGTCCGCCTGCGAAAGCTCTCAGGTTCCGTGACAGAGGGGGCGATGGCTGCCAGGCGCGATGCGTCCGGCCGTCCGTCGATCGTCCCTATCACGAAGGATGTGGCCCATGAGCGACATTGCCCCCGAACCCGCCCACGAACTGCGCGCCGACGGCACCGATCCGGTCGAGGAACTGCCGCCGCAAACGCTGCCGCTCGACGCATGGCACCGGGCGAAGGCCGGGCGCATGGTTCCCTTTGCGGGCTATACGATGCCGGTCCAGTATGAAGGCATCATGGCCGAACATCTGTGGACGCGGGAGAGCGCCGGGCTGTTCGACGTTAGCCATATGGGCCAGCTGCTGATTCACGGACCGGATGCGACCGCCGCACTGGAGGCATTGCTGCCGGGTGACCTGCGCATCCTGAAGCCGACGAAGATCCGCTATTCGCTGCTGCTGGACGAACAGGGCGGCATCCTCGACGACCTGATGGTCACGCGGCTGGACGCGGCCGAACCGGGCGTGCCGTTCCCGATGGATGCAGAAGTCGATGGCGACGCCTTCTACATGGTCGTCAACGGCGCGACCAAATATGACGACATCGGCCATTTGCGCGAGCATCTGGCCGACGAGATCACGCTCAACCATCTCGACGACCGCGCGCTTCTGGCGGTGCAGGGGCCGAAGGCGGTGGACGCGCTGGATCGCATCCTGCCGGGCGTCGCCGCGCTGACCTTCATGACCGCCGGCAGCTTCGACTGGAACGGCCATGCGCTGTGGGTCAGCCGTTCGGGCTATACCGGCGAGGACGGCTATGAAATCTCGTTGCCCGAGGATGCCGCCACCGCCTTTGCCGACGCGATCTGCGCCGAACCGGAAGTGAAGCCGATCGGCCTGGGCGCGCGCGACTCGCTGCGCCTCGAAGCCGGTCTGCCGCTCTATGGCCACGACCTTTCGCCCGACACGACGCCGGTCGCTGCTGATCTCGGCTTCGCGCTGTCGAAGCGCCGCCGCGAGGAAGGTGGCTTCCCCGGTGCCGAGCGTATCCTGGCCGAGCGCGCCGCCGGGCCGCAGCTGAAGCGCGTCGGCATGATCGTCGACGGCCGCCAGCCAGTGCGCGAGGGTGCCGAGGTGGTTGATGCGGACGGCAATGTCGTCGGCCACGTCACCTCGGGCGGGTTCGCGCCCAGCGTGCAGGCGCCGATCGCCATGGCCTATTGCCCGCCGGCGCTGGCGGAAAGCGGGTCGCTGACCCTGCGCCAGCGCGGCAAGCTGCATACGGCGCGGGTCGTGCCCATGCCGTTCGTCCCCCATCGTTACGTCCGTTAAGAGGGAGTTGCCCCGATGAGCCGTTTTTTCACGCAGGAACATGAGTGGATCGAAGTCGACGGTGAAGTCGCGACGGTCGGCATCACCGAATATGCCGCCGGGCAGCTGGGCGACATCGTGTTCGT
>CAJYRU010000061.1 GCA_913777295.1 uncultured Sphingomonas sp.
GCCTTCGCGTCCGGCCCGCACAAGAACCCGACGCTGACGATCCTGGCGCTCGCCTTGCGCGCGTCGGAGCGGCTGGCGTCCCAACTGACGACGGGAGCGGCGGCATGACCCTGACGCGACGCACGACGCTGCAATGGCTGGCGGCGGCGACCACGCTGGCGCTGGCGGACCGCGCGCCCGCGCTGGCGCTCGCGGGTGACGGCCCGCCACCGCCCTTCGCGGTCGTCGCATGGCCGGCGGATGTGCCGCCACTGTCGGCAGCGCGCGGCTATGGCCGCGATCCGGACCTGACCGCGCCGACGGTGCCGTGGCCGCTGACGCTGTCGAAGGCGCAACGCGCCACGATCGATCTGCTCGGCGACATGATCCTGCCGGCCGATGCCGGCTCGCCGGGGGCGGGCAGCTTGGGGGTGGGTGCGTTCGTCGACGAATGGATCAGCGCGCCCTATCCGCAACAGCAGGAGGATCGCGCGAAGTTGATGCGCGGGTTGTCGTGGCTGGATGCGCAAACCCGCGCGCTCCACGGGACCGGCTTCGCCGCTGCCACGGTGTCGCAGCGGGCGGCGTTGCTCGACGCGCTGACCGTCGCGCAGCCAGCCGCAACGATGGTTGCCCCGGTCGCCTTCATGGACCGGCTGCGCTACCTGTTCGTGCTCGGTTATTACAGCCTGCCCGAAGGCAAGGGCGACATGGGCTATATCGGCGACCAGCCGACCGAGGGCGCCTATCCCGGCCCGACGCCCGAGGCGCTCGCTCATCTGGCGGGGCTGCTGGAAACGTTGAAGCTGCCGTCGCGCTCGGCCTGAGTTGTGCGGGCCGGGGCGGTCGCACGACCGCCCCGGCGGCGATCAGAACTTCGCGCGGATCCCGAAATTGTAGCGCGCGCCCGTGTCCTGCAAGAGCAGGAAGCGGTCCTTTATCGCCGACCATTCATCGATATACTGATTGGTGACATTCACCCCCTGCAGGTAGATCTGGAAGTTGTCGGTGAAATCGTACGACACGTTGAAGTCGAGCTGGCCATAGGACGATCGGTTGCGTGGGCGCGACTGGCTGTCGCGGCAATTGCGCAGATACTCCGACCGCCAGTTATACGAAACCCGCGCCGAAATCCCGTACTTTTCGTAGAAGACGCTGCCATTCGCCGAATGCGGTGACAGACCGTTGTAGCCGCACGGATAATCGGTCAGCGTCTGGTCGCGCTGCGCGCTGCTCGACACATAGGTGTAGTTGCCGGTCACCCCGAAGCCCGAGGCGAAACCGCCCAGCGCGTCGAACGAATATTGCCCGCCGACCTCGACGCCCTTGATCTTGCCGCTCTGCCCGTTGCGGGTCCGCGTGTCCTGGAACACCCGCCCGAACCGCTCGACCGGCAGCGTCTGCAACTCGAGGAAGTCCGACAGATCCTTGTAGAAGCCGCCGACGCTGACGTAGCTGACGCGCGAGAGATACCATTCCAGCGCGACGTCGTAATTGGTCGATCGGAACGGCAGCAGGCTTGGATTGCCGCCCGACGACAGCGGCACCGAGATGCGCCCGCCAAAGTCGTTGTTGACCCCCAGATCGGTCAGCGTCGGGCGCGTGATCGTCTGCGAGAAGGCCGCACGCGCGATCAGCTTGTCGGTCACATTATATTTGATGTTCGCGGACGGCAGCGCGTTGACATAGCTATTGCGCACCGACACCGCCGTTGCCGGCCCATAGGTATATTGCAGCGTATCGTCGCCCGGCGTGTTCGCGATGCTGGTGACGGGCGTATTGAACCCAGCCGACAGCACGTCGGTGCGGATCACGCGGACACCGGCATTGCCGGTCCACCGATCGTTCCCGAATTGCATGTTGATGTAGCCGGCGGTCAGCCGTTCGCGGACGTTGACGGTGCCGCGAAGCTGCTCGCGGACGCCGAACGGCCCACCGGGCAGCGCCAGAACCTGTTGCGCGAACGCCGCCTGTTCCGCCGCGGTGCGCCCGTTGGTGGGAATCGCCAGCGTCGCGGGGTTGTTCAGATAGGCGAGGAACGCGTCGGCATCGAACTCGAACGCGGTGGGCGGGATATCGCGTCCGCCACCCAGCAGGTTCGACCAGTCATAGGATTGTAGCAGGCCGGACGCGATCGGCACCTGATATCCGCAATAGGTGCAGCTGGAATCGCTGTTGTTGAACGAGCGGTTGACCTTGCGCCGCTCGGTATAGGAGCCGCCCAGCATCACCGATTGCAGGATCGATCCGTCGATCGTCCACTTCGAATCGAAATGATATTCCGATCCGCGATCGCGCGACGTGTTGCGGTCGATCCCCATGTAATGCAGCCGCATCAGATCGGGATTGTTGATGATACTGTTGTCGTACGAAACGGTCGGCAATTTATCCCCGCCGTTCACGTTGAACTGATAATTGTACGGCAGCAGCGCACCGATCACCAGATACTGGTTGGGAGACGCGCGGTTCGCTCCCGTCGTCGACGCGTCGAAGCGCAGCTCGACATTGTCGACCGGGTTCCACTTGATGTTGCCGCCGATCTGATAGCTGTCCGACTGCCGGTTGGTCAGATTGTAGACATGGTCGATCTTCGCACTGACGCCGTTGTTGGTCAGCCGGTCGGCATAAGCCGCTGCGAAGGCTGGGTTCTGCGCGATGAAGTCGCGCCCGATCATGCTGAAGTCGGTGGCGTTGCCGTTGCCGTCGATGGTCGGCAGGTAATAGGGCGCCGCCATGAAGTTATCCATCTTGCGCGTCGTGCCCGAGACGTTGAAGCGCGAGTAGATGCCGTCGACGCTGATCTCCAGCGTGTCGGTGGGGCGGAATTGCAGCGATCCCGACACGTTGATGCGCTCGCGAGATTCCTGCGCACGCTGATAATACAGGCTCTGCGGCACGTTGATGGTCCCGCTCACCGGATAACGCGGGTCCGATCCCTGCAGCAACGTCGGCACGCCGCCGATGTTCTGCACGATGTCCGGCCGGCCGTTGATCCACCCGTCGACCGCGATCGTATCGGTCTGGTTGCGCCGGTTCGTGTAGGATCCCGCCAGGAGCACCCCGAACGTCTTGTCGGGATTGGTGTAGGATACGGTCGCCGCCATGTCGGGTGACAGCTTCTCGCGGAGCGTGTCATAGATGCCGCCGATCTGCGCGGTGGCGTGCACCCCGCTCTTGGCATCCAGCGCGCGGGCGGTGACGATGTTGACCGTCGCGCCGATCCCGCCTTCCTGCAACTCTGGCACGGGCGACTTATAGACGTCGGTGCGCTGGATCATGTTCGAGGACAGCACGTCGAACGAGAATTCGCGCCCGGCATTGTCGGTCGCCATGACACGGCCGTTGACCAGCACGGTGTTGAATTCCGGTCCCAGCCCGCGAACGGTGATGAACTGACCCTCGCCGCCCGAGCGGTCGATCGCGACCCCGGTGATCCGCTGCAGCGATTCCGCGATGTTCGCGTCGGGAAACTTGCCGACGTCGACCGCGCTGATCGAATCCACGATCTGGTTGGCATCGCGCTTGGTCTGCGCGGAGGAACTCAGGCTGGCGCGGATGCCCGTGACGACGATGTCGTCCGCCGCGGCGCCATCGGCGGCTGCCGGCGCTTGCGCGGCGGGTGGCTGTTGCGGGGAGGAAAGCGCGGTGGGGTCACCGGCGGCGGATGGTGCGGCGGTGACGTCCACATCGGGTCCGGCCTTAGCCGCCTGCGCCTGTGCCAGCGACGGCAACGAGCATCCGGCGCCCAGTGTCGCCAGAATCCACAGCAATTTCATTGGCCTCTCCCAAACCTATATCTTGGCAACCTTCGCGGGACGCCGTCGGTCCGGATCTGTCATGTCCGCCCGGTCGATCGGAACCCCGCGCGCCGAGAGGATCGCCCGCCCTATGGAGCGGCAATGAAATTGCGGTGAAACATCTGATAGATACGATGAATGAATACGGGGCTGCGTCGATTGGCAACCCCGGTTAATAGATGTCGCGGCGGTAACGCCCGTCAGCCAGCATGTCCTCCAGCACGGCGTCGCCGAGAATGGCGGTCAATGCCGCGTTCACACCCGTCGCCATGCCGGCCAGACTGCCACAGACGTAGATCGCGCCGCCGCCCGCCACGACGGTCCGGATGTGCTCGGCGGATGCCGCCACCGCATCCTGGACGTAGCGCGGCGATGTGCCCGCGCGCGACCATGCGCTCACCGTCTGCCGCAGCACGCCGCACCGCGTGAGGTCGTCACGTTCCGCGCGCAGAAAATCGTCCTGCGCCGGATGCCGCTCCCCGAAGAACAGCGAGGCCGGCGCACCGCCCCCGACCGCACGATCGCGCAGGTGCGCCATCAAGCCCGCGAGCCCGGTGCCGTTTCCGATCAGGATCAGCGGGGTGTCGCGTTTGTCGGGGGCGTGGAAGCCCGGGTTGGCGCGCACCCGTGCCATCACGATCCCGCCCAACGGCGCATGCGCGCTCAGCCATCCCGAACCCAGACCGGAAAAGCCATCCGCCGCCCGACAGGCGCGCACGATCAATTCGACGCGGCCACTCTCGGCCACCGATGCTATCGAATAATCGCGGTGCGGTAGCGGGGGCAGCGTGTCGATGTCGAGCGGGTCGGCGGTGTCGATCGGTAGCAGACGCGTCATCAAGGCGGTGCGATCGTCATCGCTGGCGGGCACGCCGTGCGCGGCGATGAACGCCGCCACGCGTGCCGGATCCTGTTGCGGCGACACCTCCAGGATATCACCGGCGGCCCATGTCCTCACCGCCGGATCGCTCGGCGTCAGCGCGATGTGCCAGGCCGCGTCGCCGCTGCTGCCGGGGTTCAACAGCCGTCGCTCGACCAGCCGCCATTCGGTCATCGGCGCGGGCGCCCAGTCCGGCTGATCGG
>CAJYRU010000062.1 GCA_913777295.1 uncultured Sphingomonas sp.
CCAGCCACGCGATGCGCGTCGACATCGACCTCGTCCGCGCGCTGGCGCAGGTGCTGGACGAAACCGACCTGACCGAGGTCGAGGTGGAGGACGGCGCGCGCAAGGTCCGCGTGGTGCGCAAGCCCGCCCCGGTACAGGCCGCGGCAAGCTATGCCCCCGCCCCGGCCTATGCCCCCGCCCCGCAGCAGCCGCAACTGGCCGCCCCGACGATCGAGGCCGGCGCCGCCGCCGCGCCGGTGAGCAGCGTGCCGCCGGTCACCTCGCCGATGGTCGGCACCGTCTATCTCGCCGCCAATCCGGAGGCCAAGCCGTTCGTGTCGGTCGGACAGAAGGTCGCCGCCGGCGACACGCTGGTCATCGTCGAGGCGATGAAGGTCATGAACCCGATCGTCGCCCCCGCCGCCGGCACCGTCACCCAGATTCTCGTGTCGAACGGCCAGCCGGTCGAATTCGACCAGCCGCTGGTGGTCGTAGAGTAAGCACGCGGCTCTCGCACGCGCGTCCTGCTCCCACCCGTTCGTGCTGAGTAGGGATTGAGCGCAGTCGAAAGCCCGTATCGAAGGCATCTCCACCGCGGTTCTTCGATACGCCGCTTCGACTTCGCTCAGCGGCTACTCGGGACGAACGGACGGCGATGCAGACAGGATTGAAGAAATGCCCGAAATCAAGAAACTGCTGATCGCCAATCGCGGCGAAATCGCGCTCCGCATCCATCGTGCCTGCCACGAAATGGGGATCAAGACGGTCGCGGTCCATTCGACGGCCGACGCCGATGCGATGCACGTGCGGCTGGCGGACGAGGCGATCTGCATCGGCCCGCCCTCGGCGACCGACAGCTATCTCAACATCCCCAACATCATCTCGGCTGCCGAGATCAGCGGCGCGGACGCGATCCATCCGGGCTATGGCTTCCTGTCGGAAAACGCCAAGTTCGCCGAGATCGTCGAGCTGCACAACCTGATCTTCGTTGGGCCGAAGCCCGAACATATCCGCACGATGGGCGACAAGATCGAGGCAAAGCGCACCGCCGGCGCGCTCGGCCTGCCGCTCGTCCCCGGCAGCGACGGCGCGATCAGCGACCTCGCCGAGGCGAAGGCGATCGCGGCCAAGGCCGGCTATCCGGTCATCATCAAGGCGGCGTCGGGCGGCGGTGGCCGGGGCATGAAGGTGTGCCATTCCGAGGACGAACTCGAAACGCTGATGCAGCAGGCCGGCAGCGAGGCAAAGGCCGCGTTCGGCGACGCCACGGTGTACCTCGAAAAATATCTCGGCAACCCGCGCCACATTGAGATCCAGGTCTTTGGCGACGGCAATGGCAAGGCGGTCCATCTGGGCGAGCGCGACTGCTCGCTGCAGCGCCGCCACCAGAAGGTGCTGGAGGAAGCCCCCTCCCCCGTGCTCAGCCAGGCCGATCGCGAGCGGATCGGCGGCATCTGTGCGAAGGCGATGGCCGACATGGGCTATCGCGGCGCCGGCACGATCGAATTCCTGTGGGAAGACGGCGAGTTCTATTTCATTGAAATGAACACTCGCCTGCAGGTCGAACATCCGGTGACCGAGATGATTACCGGCATCGACCTGGTCCGCGAACAGATTCGCGTCGCCGAAGGGCACGGCCTGTCGTGCGAGCAGGAACAGATCCGCTTCACCGGCCACGCCATCGAATGCCGCATCAACGCCGAGGACCCGCGCACCTTCGCGCCATCGCCCGGCACGGTGAAGCATTTCCATGCCCCCGGCGGGATGCACGTCCGTGTCGATAGCGGGCTGTATGCCGGCTACAAGGTACCGCCCTATTACGACAGCATGATCGCCAAGCTGATCGTCTACGGCACCACCCGCGAACGCTGCCTGATGCGCCTGCGCCGCGCCTTGGAAGAGTTCGTGATCGAGGGGATGAAGACCACCATCCCGCTCCACCAGTCCTTGCTCGACGATCCCCAGTTCCAGCAGGGCGACTACACGATCAAGTGGCTCGAAGAGTGGCTGGCGAAGAACGACTGACCTGAAGCCCTCCCCGCGCGGGGAGCTGTTTGATCGCAAGAAACGCCCAAAATCCTCCCCGCTCCGCGGGGAGGGGGACCATCCGCAGGATGGTGGAGGGGGGTGTCCCCAATCGCAACGGCGGTGGAGCCGGCCAGCCCCCTCCACCCCTCGCCTGCGCGAGCGGTCCCCCTCCCCGTGCCGAGGAGGATTTATGAAGGCCACGATCTACCACAACCCGCGCTGCTCGAAGTCGCGCGCCGCGCTCGCGCTGCTGACGGAGGCCGGTGCCGATGTCACCGTCGTCGAATATCTGAAGACCCCACTCACCCGCGACCAACTGGCCGCGCTGTTCGCCCGCGCCAATCTCACCCCGCGCGACGCCCTGCGCACGGGCGAAACCGAGGCCAAACCGCTGAAGGACGCGACCGATGCGCAGATCCTCGACGCGATGGCCGCCCACCCGATCCTGATCGAGCGCCCGATCGTCGAGACGGAAAAGGGCGTCGTCATCGCCCGCCCGCCAGAACGCGTCCACGAAGTCTTGTAGCCTCCACCTCACCCCCATTCGTCATTCCCGCGAAGGCGGGAATCCATAACCGCCGACGTGTCGACCAGAGGCACGACCGCGGCGTCCATGCGTCCCCACCAGCGCGGAGACGACGCCAGAAAGCCGGGCCAACCCCTTTCCTACACGCCCCGATCCTGCCAGCCTTGCGTTCCCGCTCTTTCCCATCGTCCACCCGCCCCACCGCCGCAAACGCCACCCCCGCACCAGCGCCACCAACCGCGCACGAGTGTGAACTTTGTGAACTTTGGCCGCGACAATCCCGGCCAACCCACCGCAATCGCTTGGAACTGCAACGATAGCCTGTCATTGCAACCGCATGGCGCGTCACACCCCACCGCTCGAACCGGGTCGCAACTGCTGGCGGATGGAGCGTGCCACGCGCGCGACCGTGCTGGTCGATGCCGACAATTATTTCACCCATGCCCGCGACGCGATGCTGAAGGCCAAGAAGCAGATCCTGCTCATCGGCTGGGATTTCGACGCGCGCATCCGCTTCAAGACCGATGCCGACAGCGAAGGCCCGGAAAAGGTTGGCGAATTCATCAGCTGGCTGGTCCGCCGTACGCCGGGACTGCAGGTCCATATCCTGCGCTGGGACACCGGCGCGCTCAAGACGCTGTTCCACGGTCGCACCTTGGTGCGCATCGCCAAGTGGATCGCCGATCCGCAGGTGCATATGCGGCTCGACGCCCATCACCCGGTTGCTGGGTCGCACCATCAAAAGGTCGTGGTGATCGACGACGACGTGGCGTTCTGCGGCGGGATCGACATGACCGTCGACCGGTGGGACACGCGCGAGCATCTCGACGATGATCCCCGCCGGGTCGAGCCGGACGGCACGCCCTACCAGCCATGGCACGACGTCACGACCGCGCTGGAAGGCCCGGTCGCGGCGGCGCTGGGCGACATGTGCCGTCAGCGCTGGGCGATTTCCGGTGGCGACACCCTGCCCGCGCCGACCGGCGCCGGCGGCTGCTGGCCGACCGGGCTGGAGGCGGACTTTACCGACATCGACGTCGCCATCGCCCGCACCATTCCGGAAATGGCCGATCAGGAACCGGTGCATGAGATCGAGACGCTCTATCTCGACCTGATCGCCCGGGCCGAACGCTTCTTCTATGCCGAGAGCCAGTATTTCGCCTCGCGCAAAGTCGCCGAGGCGATCGCCAGGCGGCTGGACGAGGCCGACGGGCCGGAGATCGTCATCGTCAACCCGACGACTGCGGAGGGCTGGCTGGAGCCGGTGGCGATGGATTCGGCCCGCGCCCGGCTGTTCCAGGCGTTGAAGGAACGCGACCGCCACGACCGGCTGCGCCTCTACCATCCCTTCACCGCCGGTGGGTCCCCGATCTATGTCCATGCCAAGGTGACGGTGATCGACGACCAGCTGCTGCGGGTCGGCTCGTCCAACTTCAACAATCGCTCGCTGCGGCTCGACACCGAATGCGACGTGACCGTCGACGCCACCCGCCACGCCAATGCCGACGAACGCCGCACCATCGCCGGCATCCGCGACTCGCTGCTCGCCGAGCATCTGAACGTCGATTGCAAGACGATCGAGGCGACACTGGAACGCACCGGATCGCTGATCGCCACGATCGAGGAACTGCGCGGTGACGGCCGCTCGCTGCGCCCCTATGAAATCCCCGACCTGAACGCCGTCACCGAATGGCTGGCCGACAACAAGATCCTCGATCCCGAGGGTCCGGGCGAGATGTTCGAAGGGCTGGCGCAGCGCACGCCGCTGCTCAAGAAGCTTCGGAAGCATCGCCCCCATCTCCACCGCGCCGACGACACCTTGTCGCCGGTGATGACGGCGGTCGCGGTCGGCGGCACCGTGGCCGGCGGCACGCTGATCGGCATGATGCTGTGGAATGCGTGGAAAAAGCGAGGAAGCTGACCGCTCAAATCATCGGGGGATACGTCCCATGATGTGGGCGATGGCAGGGCTGATCTGGAGCGGAATCGGCCTCAGCCTGATCTCGCCGCGCTATCGTATCGCCGGACACCTGCGGCAGGCCATCGGGGTGGCCGCGATGATCCTGGTTGCGGTCATGGTATGGCGATGGTGGTCCGGTGCTTTAGGGGCCGACATCGATCTCGCGTGGCTAGTGTCGATATCCGGCGTGTTCGCCAGCGATCGAGTCGAGCGCCGGGCAGGTCGACCGGACGCGGCAACGGCCGGCGAACCGGCCTGAAACCGAAGCGGGGACCGGCACCGGCCCCCGCCCCGCAACCGGACTTAGTTGC
Organism: uncultured Sphingomonas sp.; assembly: GCA_913777295.1. Lineage (GTDB taxonomy): Bacteria > Pseudomonadota > Alphaproteobacteria > Sphingomonadales > Sphingomonadaceae > Sphingomonas. The sequence goes on from CAJYRU010000062.1 coordinate 4,805, forward strand.
TGTCCGAGTTGTTGTCGTCGACGGCGATGATGACGCCACCGGCAACGATCGCAGCTGCCAGCAGCGCAAACACGATGCCGCCGCCGGCCAGCTTCTGGCCACCCTTGGTCGGGGCAGTCGCGCGCACCGACTTGGCAACCGACAGCGCCGACGCATTCTGTGCGGCATTGGCGGCGACCGGAGCAGCGGCCAGCGTGGTCGCGGCGATCACCGTCAGAAACTTCGAAACCATTCAGATTCTCCCTTGCTCGGCATGATGCCATGCTACGCCGAGTTCGGCGATGCGGATCACCGACGCCCAGCGTGCCGAACGGTTCCCACGCGAGGGGGTAATTCCGAAGCATTATAAACACTTCCGGGCATATTTGTTCCGTGACTGTAGCTATTTTGCAACGCAACATTGCTGTATTGTTACAGTACAGGGACGAACAAACCGGCTGGCACCGTGCGCGGCTGCGCGCTAGAGGCACGCCCATGACCCAGATCACTCCCGAGATCGTCGCCGAGCACGGCCTGTCCCCTGAGGAATATGAGCGCGTCCTGCACGCGATGGGCCGCAAGCCGAACCTGACCGAACTCGGTATCTTCTCGGTCATGTGGTCGGAACATTGCAGCTATAAATCCAGCCGCATCCACCTGAAGAAGCTGCCCACCACCGGGCGCCAGGTCATCTGCGGCCCGGGCGAGAATGCCGGCGTCATCGACATCGGCGATGGCCAGGCGGCGATCTTCAAGATGGAGAGCCACAACCACCCGTCGTACATCGAACCCTATCAGGGCGCGGCGACCGGCGTCGGCGGCATCCTCCGCGACGTGTTCACCATGGGCGCGCGGCCGATCGCCAACCTCAACGCGCTGCGCTTCGGCCGGCCCGATCACCCCAAGATGCGCCACCTGATCGCGGGCGTGGTCCACGGCATCGGCGGCTATGGCAATTGCGTCGGCGTGCCGACCGTTGGGGGCGAGGTGAATTTCCACCCGGCCTATGACGGCAACATCCTGGTCAACGCGATGACCGTCGGCATCGCCGACACTGACAAGATATTCTATTCGGCCGCCAGCGGCGTCGGCAATCCGATCGTCTATGTCGGGTCGAAGACCGGCCGCGACGGCATCCATGGCGCGACCATGGCCTCGGCCGATTTCGGCGAGGATGCCGAGGAAAAGCGCCCGACCGTGCAGGTCGGCGACCCCTTCACCGAAAAGCTGCTGATCGAGGC